>CACYWX010000325.1 GCA_902778205.1 uncultured Ruminococcus sp.
CGCAGACCTCCGCCGGCCAGTAGTTCATCTCCGTGTTGATGTTGATGGTGTATTTGCTGTCCCACGGGGGATTGAACCGCTCGTTCCAGATCCCCTGCAGAGTGGCGGGATAGGATCCGGGACGGCTCGAGGAGGCCAGCAGATACCGTCCGTAAGTGAACATGTCCGCCTCCAGTCCCCGGTCGGGATGACCCGCGCGGACCCGCTCAAGCCTTTTGTCGTAAGGCAGGGCCTCAAGCTCCGGATCCCGCTCCAGCTCCAGCCGGCAGGCGTCCATAATGGGGGTGAAATCCTCCCGATGCTCTCTGAGCAGTCGGTCCCAGCCCGCGGACTCCGCCCGGTCCAGCCGCGCCAGAGCTTTGGCGAAGAAGTCCTCTCCCTCCCGCAGGCTCACGGCGGAGGCAACAAAGAGAACGGCTGATCCGGTCCCCTTCAGCATGTCCCCGGCGCAGGTGATCCCCTCTCCGACGGCCCGCATGACGCAACAGTACCGGGGGCCTCCGTTGGCGGTCTGTCCCTCCAGGCTCACGGTACGCCCGTCCAGCCTCCGCTGGGGACCGTTCCGCCCCGCCCGTCTGAGGAATGCCCGCCATTCCCCGCCCTCCAACCGGATCGCCATGACCCGGGCCGGGTAGGAAATGAAGCTCTCCCTCCGGAACCGGATCCCGTCCAGAGTATAGCGCACCCGGCAGATCCCCTCATCCGTTGAGAGGGACCGCCGGTAGTCCGAAACGCCCTCCGCCGGCTCGTAGCCCGTCATGTTCCGCCGCTCGAACCAGAGGGCCTGATGGGGCGTGATGAAGCGGGGATGCTCCGGCGTCCGCACCTGTACGGTCAGCTCGCAGAGCGGCTCGTAGGCCCTCTCCCCCTCGGGAAGCGCCAGCAGAGTCTCCTCCGTGACCACCTCCGCCTCCGTGAACCGCTCCTCCCGCAGAAGGCGGCGCACCTTGTCGAGATTCTCCCTCGCGTCGGGGTTGATCCGGTCCAGATACCCGCCGGACCAGAGGGAGTCGTCGTTGAGGGAGAACCGGTCCTGCACGGTGCCGCCGAAGCACATGGCCCCCATGAAGCCGTTCCCGAGAGGCAGGGCCGCGTCCCAGTCCGCCGCGGGCGTGCTGTACCAGAGCTCAGCCATGGCGCTCCTCCTCACTGTCGTAGGTCCATTCCTCCGTCATGACCACTGGCAGGATGTCCCCGTTCTCGTCGAGATCCATCCGGTCGATGCAGAGATACCGCGCGTTGCCATCCCGGTTCCCCGGCTTGTGGCGGTGGTAGACCATCAGGTATTGATCCTCCTCCGGCAGGTACAGGAAGCCGTTGTGCCCGGGGCCGTTGGCGATCTTCGAGTCCCCGGTGGAGAGGATGGTCCGGACGTTCTCAAAGGAACCCCAGGGTTTGTCGGCCGAGGCGGTATTGACCCGGTAGGTGCCGTCCGTCCAGCCGCCCGCGGACCACATGAAGTGGTATTTCCCGCCCCGCTTCATCATGCAGGGGCCTTCCACGTAATCCGGCGGGGTGATCTCCCGGAATATGACACCGTCCTCAAAGGGCACGAACCCCGTCATGTCGTCCCGCATCCGGGCGATGTTGCAGTGGCTCCAGCCGCCGTAATAGAGGTACATGGTCCCGTCGTCGTCCTTGAATAGGTGGGCGTCGATGGGCTGCGCTCCGTTGTGGAACTCACCCACCAGCGGCCGGTCCAGAAACGCCTTGAACGGACCGGCGGGCGAATCGGACACGGCGATCTCCAGCCCTCCGGTCTTGCTCATGTGGGGAATATCGTTGTCGGCGAAGATGTAGTAGTATTTCCCGTTCTTCTCCTCCACCGTCGGGGCCCAGACCGCTCCCACGGTCCAGGGGAAGCCGCTCATGTCCAGGATGTTCTCGAGCTTCTCCCAACGGGTCAGGTCATCCGACACGAAGCAGGTGTGGTTGTGCTGTTCCCGAAAGGGAAGCGAATGGGTGACGTAGATCCAGTACCGCCCCTCGTAGAAGCGGGCCTCCGGATCGGCGTACTGTCCCCCGTCCAGGGGATTGCGAATGGTGAATTTCATGGCGTTCCTCCGTATTCTTCCGGCTGATTTCCGGCTTCAGTATAGCACGGGATCCGGAGAAAATCAAGCCGGAACCCCGCCCCGCCGCTTGCGTTTTTTCATGGAATGTGCTATACTTTCAAAAAAAGCACGGGAGGGACAAGACATGGATCAGCTGAACGAAATCCTGAACGGCATCGCCGTCAACACCCAGAGCAGTATCCGGATCACCGCCGGAGGCCGCACCGTATACGTCGATCCCCTGGAAATCGCCGGAGAGCCCCGGGATGCGGACGCCGTATTCGTCACCCACGCCCACGGGGATCACTTCTCCCCCGCGGACATCGCAAAAGTCATGAAGGACGGCGCGGTCCTGGTGCTCCCGGAGTCCATGGCGGACCGGGCGGGAGAGGTACCCGGGAATTTCTCCGTCCTGACGGTGGTCCCGGACGGACAGTACGAAGCCGCCGGAGTTTCCTTTGAGACCGCTCCGGCCTATAACCGCCTCAAGCCCTTCCATCCGAAGAAAAACCGCTGGGTCGGGTACATACTCGTTCGGGACGGGATCCGGATCTGGATCGCGGGAGACACCGACGCCACCCCCGAGGCCGCGTCGGTGAAGTGCGGCGTGGCCCTGGTGCCCGTGGGAGGGACCTACACCATGACGGCCTCCGAGGCCGCCGCGCTGGTGAACCGCATCAGGCCCGCCGCGGCTATCCCCACCCATTACGGCACCATCGTCGGAAAGGCAGAGGACGGCTCCCGCTTCCTCTCCCTGCTGGATCCCGGCATCCGGGGAGAGCTGAGGCTGGGCTGAGCGCAGAATCCCGCTTGAATCAAGCACAGGAGGTATTTCCATGACCATCGCGGCAAAGGACAAGATACGCGGCGTCGTGTACGCCTATTCCCCCCTCGAACGCTGGGACCTGGTCCGGGAGCTGGGCACGGACTGGATCCGACTGAACGTCCCCTTCCCCTGGGCGGACCGGATGAACGGCACCGTCAGCCCCCGCTGGGAGAAGGTGAAGGCCACCATCCGCTCGGCTCACGAGGCCGGGCTGAAGGTCATGCCCTCGACTCCCACCATCTTCGGGTATCCGGAGGAAATCTGCGGGAAGATCGGCACGCCGGAGTTCTTCTCGAATATCGGCCGCGCCGCCTCCTTCATGGCCGGGGATCTGGGAGAATGCGCCCCTTCCCTCTGGCAGTGCATGAACGAGCTGGACGGCGTCACCTTCTCCGGAGACGTGCCCCTTGAAATCTGCACCGAGGCCTGCCGCCGGACCGCTTTCGGCATCCGGGAGGTCAATCCTCATGCGGTCTGCGGCACCAACTTCTCATACTGGTGGGAGGGCAGCCGGAGAGCCGGGGAGATGCTGTTCCGGGGGGATCATCCCTTCGGGTATCTGGGGGACGACGGCTATTTCGGGTCCTGGAGCGGCGGCACCGTGGAGGACTGGCCCCCCATCATCGACGACATGTGGAACACCTTCGGCCTCCCGGTCCTCATCAGCGAATGGGGCTATTCCTCCGGCGGCGGCACCCTCACCCCCGAGGAGCTTCACCGCATCCCGGACAATCCGGAGGGCCTGGAGCCGGTGTGCTACCACAAATCCTGGGGATACGAGCTGCCCGGAGGCCATTGTGAGGAGGTTCAGGCGGACTACATGCGCCGGGGACTGGAGATCTTCGCGGCCCATCCCCATGTGATGGGGAACTTCATGTTCTGCTTCTCCGACGCCGTCACCTGCTGGCACTGCCATCACGAGAACTGCCCCGCCGAATGTTACTGGGGCCTCTGCGATACGGAATGCCGTCCGAAGAAGGCGTACTATGCCGCCCGGGACGCCATCCGGAGACTGTATCTCTGACGCCGCGCGAACAAGATAATGGATATGAAAAAAAGACTTCAATCTGTTCTTTCGGCGCTGGGAGCCCTGAGTCCCGTCAATCTGGCGTTTCTGACCCTGGCCGGGATCATCAACGCTTTCGGGGTGACCATCTTCCTCTTCCCCGTGAAGCTCTACGACAGCGGCATCTCCGGCCTGTCCATGCTGATGGATCAGATCACGCCGGACTGGCTGACCCTGCCCCTGTTCCTGATCCTCTTCAATCTTCCGGTGTTCCTCTTCGCCGTGAGGAAACAGGGCTTCGTCTTCACCGTGTATTCCCTGTGGGCCGTGGGCGTCTATTCCTTCGTGTCCTGGCTCATCATGAACGTGCTGCCCGTCGACGTGTCCTTCGTCTCCCCTCTGGCGGGCTCGGACCTGTTGCTCTGCGCCATCTTCGGCGGAGCCGTATCCGGCGTGGGCAGCGGCCTGACCATCCGGTCCGGGGGAGCCATCGACGGCATCGACGTGCTGTCCGTGACCTTCGCCCGGCGGATCGGCGTCTCCATCGGCTCCTTCGTGCTGGTGTTCAACACGGCCCTGTATATCGCCTGCGG
>CACYWX010000326.1 GCA_902778205.1 uncultured Ruminococcus sp.
ATAAGGCAAAATCACAAAATACCCCCATACGGAGGAGCAACATGAAGAAAATCACCGACACCGTTTACTATGCCGGCGTGGACGACCGGAGCATCGATCTGTTCGAGGGACAGTACAAGGTCCCGGAGGGCATGAGCTACAACTCCTACGTGGTGATGGACGAGAAGATCGCCGTATTCGACACGGTGGACGCCCGCTTCGGCCACGAATGGCTGGACAATCTGGCGGAGATCCTGGGCGACCGGAAGCCGGATTATCTCATCGTACAGCACATGGAGCCCGACCACTCCGCAAACATCCTGACCTTCAAGAACGTCTACCCCGACGCCGCGGTGGTGGGGAACCAGAAGACCTTCGCCATGATGAAGCAGTTCTTCGGCAAGGACTTTGAGGACTGCCGCGTTGTGGTGAAGGACGGGGACTCCCTCTCCCTGGGCGCGCACAAGCTGACCTTCGTCTTCGCTCCCATGGTGCACTGGCCGGAGGTCATGGTGACCTACGATTCGGCGGACAAGCTGCTGTTCTCCGCGGACGGCTTCGGCAAGTTCGGCGCGGCCGGCGGGGACTTTGCGAAGCCGGAGGACGACTGGGCCTGCGAGGCCAGACGGTACTATTTCGGCATCGTGGGCAAGTACGGCGCCCAGGTGCAGGCTCTTCTGAAAAAGGCGGCGGCGCTGGACATCGAAAAGATCCTGCCCCTCCACGGACCGATCCTCGCCGAGAACCTGCCTTACTATCTGAACCTCTACAACCTCTGGTCCTCCTACACGCCGGAGACGGAGGGCGTTCTGGTGGCCTACACTTCCGTTTACGGCAACACGAAAAAGGCGGCGGAGCTGACCGCCGAGAAGCTGCGGGCGAAGGGATGCCCCAAGGTGGTGCTGACCGATCTGGCCCGCTCCGATATGGCGGAGAACGTGGAGGACGCCTTCCGCTATTCCAAGCTGGTGCTGGCGACGACCACCTACAACGCGGACATCTTCCCCTTCATGCGGGAATTTCTGGAGCATCTGACCGAGCGGAACTTCCAGAAGCGCACGGTGGCCATCATCGAAAACGGCACCTGGGCTCCCATGGCGGCGAAGACCATCCGCTCCATCCTGGAAAAATCGAAGGACCTGACCTTCGCCGAGCCCGTCGTGACCATCAAATCCGCCCTGACGGACGACAACAAGGCACAGATCGATGCTCTGACGGACGAGCTCTGCCGGGAATACGTGGCTCAGTCCTCCGATCGTGCCAACAAGAGCGACATGACCGCCCTGTTCCGCATCGGCTACGGCCTCTACGTGGTGACCTCGAACGACGGAAAGCGGGACAACGGCCTCATCGTCAACACGGTATCCCAGGTGACCAACACGCCGAACCGGGTGGCGGTGTGCATCAACAAGCAGAATTACTCCCACCACATCATCAGGCAGACGGGCGTCATGAACGTGAACTGCCTGTCCGTGGACGCGCCCTTCTCCGTCCTCGAGCGGTTCGGCTTCCAGAGCGGACGCTCCGTGGACAAGTTCGAGGGCCAGGAGGTTCTGCGCTCCGACAACGGGCTGGTGTTCCTGCCCAAGTACATCAACGCCTTCATGTCCCTGAAGGTGGAGAGCTATGTGGATCTGGACACCCACGGCATGTTCATCTGCACGGTGACGGAGGCGCGGGTCCTCTCCGACCGGGACACCATGACCTACACCTACTATCAGGACAACGTGAAGCCGAAGCCGCAGACCGAGGGCAAGAAGGGCTGGGTCTGCAAGGTGTGCGGATACGTATACGAGGGCGAGGAGCTCCCGGAGGATTTCGTCTGCCCGCTGTGCAAGCACGGGGCCGCGGATTTCGAGCCGGTCTGAGCCGCGCCGGGATCCGTCAGAGGGGAGCGGTCGGCCGGGCTGATCCGAGGGCCGCTTCAGGATAGTTCTTCCCCATCTATTAAAATTCGGTGAAGATTCCCGACATTTGTGAAATCCCGTTGACAGAGGACGGCGGTCTGTGTTATAATGACAGTGCGCCGGCTGACGGAGGCGGGATTTTTCTCTGCGCTCCGGGGCGGCGGTCTGATACCGATCCTGTATTGTCCGGAGCGGGTCCCGCGCGGATCGTTCCGTCGTCTTCCGAGGGGGATGATCATGCTCTTTCTGTTTCTCTCCGCGTTCCCCTCTCCCTCCGACGAGACCGAACGCATACCGATCCCGTCGGCCCCGCCGCCAGAGAACGGTCCCGGGGACACCGAGGTCCTTCTGCTGGTGGAGCGTGCCAAAGGAGGGGACGAGGACGCCTTCGCCTCCCTGGTGAGCCAGTACGAGCGCTTCGTCTACAACGTGGCCTGCCGGATCCTGTCCTCCTCCGCACAGCCTCAGGACATGGCGGACGACATCGCGCAGGCGACCTTCGTCAAGGTCTGGCGCAATCTGGGCCGGTTCCGCGGAGACTGCACCTTCTCCACGTGGCTGTTCCGCATCGCCGTGAACTGCGCCAAGGACGCGGTCCGGTCGGCGGCAAGGCGTCCGGCGGCCTCCCTGTCCTTCGCGGGAGAGGAGGACGAGGACGGCGGCACGGAGTGGGACATTCCGGTCACGTCCGGGGACACGGTGCCCGAGGACGCGGTGGAGCGGCGGGAGATGATCCTGGCGGTGCGGCGGGCGGTGGAAGCCCTCCCGGAGGATCAGCGGCAGGTGGTGGTCATGCGGGATCTGCATGGGCTGCCCTATCAGGAAATCGCCGACACGCTGGGCATCGAGCTGGGCACGGTCAAATCCCGGCTGAACCGCGGGCGGGCAAATTTGAAAACAATTCTGGAAAACGGGAACTTTTTATGAATCTCCGGCGTCTAATGCATGACAGCCGGGGATTTTATAATGTGACAGCAAACAAAACGACGGTTTCCAGACGTGCGGCTTCCGGAGCCCTTTCTCCATCTGGCTTTCAGGCATCGGATGCCAATTCCGGCCGGCTTTTGTTTGTTGGTGAAGCGATATTTTTCGACCGATTTCCCCGGATGCACTGGCGCATTACTTTTTGAAAGGACGCGCATGCGCGCAGTCTGCAATGAACGATAAAGACATGAAAACCCGCGTTCCCGAACGGGAAGACGACGCCGACGACGCGCTGCTTTCCCTGCTCCGGAGCGCGTATCCCGCTCCTCCCCCGGGACTGACCGGGCGGGTCATGGAGCGGATCCGGTCCGAGAGCCGTGAAGAGCCGGACGAAAAGCTCCTGCCCGCAGCGGACTCCCGGGATGAGGAGCAGAGATCTGCCCGCCGCCGCGCCTTCGTCCGGTGGGGAGCCCTGGCGGCCTGCATCGTACTGGTGGGGACCATGGGGCTGAAGCTCCTGCCGGCCTTCACACGGAGTCTGCCCATGGCCGATCATTCCGCCGCCGACATGAGCGCGGACGAAGCCGTTCCGGAAATGGCGGAGGAAGTCCCGGAGATGGCGGAAGCCAGGGTCGCCGCGGATTCCTCCGAGAAGGCGGCCGTCGAAGAGGAAATGCCCGCAGGGGCGGCTGTTGTCACGGAAGAGGCGTTCGCGGCTCCCGAGGCTGTTGCGGAGGAGGCGTATGCCGCTCCCACGGCCGGTTCCGGTTACGGCGGAAGCGCTGACGACGTATACGAAGACGCGCCGGAGGCTGAGGAAGCCCTGTACGACGGGGCATGGATCGAAAGCTCCCTGGCGGCTGACGGAAGCGGGATTCCGGAAAACGGAGTCGAGGACGGGCTGTTCAGCATCAAGCTCTTCACCCTGAACGGCATTTCCACGGCGGAGGAGGAGGTCCCCATGATGGGAGCCGCCGCCCGGAATTCCGCCCAGGACGCCCGCACCACGGGGGAGCTGCAGTACTACTACGTGCGGACCTCCTGCGCTCATGCCGGAGCCTTCCGCAACTCCTACCACGCCGTTCCGGACGTGCTCATCGCCCGGGTGGGACCCCAGCTCTACGGAGCCTGGGCCACCAAAGCGCAGAACGAGGACCTGTGCGGCGTGAACATCCTCTCCTTTGCCGTGCGCTTCGGCCTGACGGCGGAGGACATGTACGCCACCGGGGACGTCTGGTATTTCCTGGATCTGCCGGAGGACATCCCGCTGACGGAGGAAAACGCCGGGGCGGTGGAGGAATACTATCTGAACGGGGGCGATCCCGGAAAGATGGTGCCGCGGCTGACGGTATACGAGCTGAAGACCGCCATGGTCCGGGAGGCCGGCATGACCGCCTACCTCGCCTGGCGCGGAGACGGCGAACGGTCCATGCGGTCCTGGTCCGTCCGGGAAGGCGCGGCCGCTCTGAGCTTGGACGAGGAGACGATGGAGCGGCTGTACGAGGAAGCGGAGTCCTGGGAGTCGTCCCGCGCGAGAAGCAGGTCTCTAAGCGAGGCACGCCTCCCTTCAAAGTTTCCCTCGCTTTGCGGGCGGAGCTGCTTTTTCATTCGCCGAGCGATTCTCTGGGCGGTTGCATGAAGGAACCTGGTTGAAAGCAG
>CACYWX010000327.1 GCA_902778205.1 uncultured Ruminococcus sp.
TCCCTCGGCGAAAACCGCATCGTCGCGAACCAGCTCCAGTTCAGCCTGACCAACACCACCATGATCGATTCCGGCATCAACGTCAACATGGAGAACGGAGCCGCCGTCAACCGGGACGATTCCGTTCTCGACTGGTGCCGTTTGAACGGCGTGACCATCCAGCCCTGGTCTCCCTTCCAGCACGGCTTCTTCGCCGGACCCTTCATCGGGAATCCGGACTTCGCGAAGCTGAACGAAAAGCTGGAGGAGATCTCCGCCCGGTACGGCGTCACCCCCACGGGCATGGCCATTGCGTGGATTCTGCGCCACCCGGCGAAGATGCAGCCCATCGTCGGCACCACCAACCCGGACCGCCTTGCCCAGATCGCAAAGGCCGCCGACGTCACCATCACCCACGACGAGTGGTACGAGCTGTACCGCGCGGGCGGCAAGACCCTGCCGTAAAGCGCGGATCAGACAGGGAAGTCCCGGGACCTCCCTCCGAAAGACCGACGGACCGTATCCGCCGGCCTTTTTTTGACGCTCCGGATCCGGCATCCCGTCCGTACCTTCATTATACCCCGCGGAGGACCGCCGGGTCAAGGGAGCGGCGCGATTTTCCGCGTTTTCCGGATCGGAGGAATTGCCGGGGATTTCTTCCGGATGTATTGACAGGGAATTATTTTTATGTTATTATAAATTGTATCGCTCAAAGAGTGAAGATTGAAATAACAAAGCATCAAGGAGAAACCATTCATGAAGAAAACCAGACTTACGGCAGCCCTTCTGGCGGCTCTGACCCTGGCCCAGCTGTCCCTCGGAGCCTGCTCCGGCGCCGGGAACGGAGCCGCGGAGGAGCAGAACGCCCAGAACGCCGCGCCCGCCGCCAACGCGGAACCCGCCGCGGAGGAAGAAAAGGCGGAGACGCGCATCGACCCGGAGCTTCCCGAGCGGGATTTCGGCGGCTACGAGTTCCGCATGCTCGGCAAAGGCACCAGCAATCCCCACTGGAAAAGCATGGACCTGACCGCTGAGGAGCTCAACGGAGACGCCATCAACGACGCCGTTTACCAGCGGAACAGCATCGTGTCCGACCGGTACAACGTGAGCTTCGTGGAATACGCCGTGGGCGACTACTTCAACCAGGGCAAGGAGTTCACCAACAGCGTCCTCTCCAATGCCGACGACTACGACATGGCCGCCCTGAAGCCCGACGGAGTCGTGTCCTCCTTCATCTCCAACGGCTACGTGGTGGAGCTGGGCACGGTGCCGTACATGAACCTCACCCGTCCCTGGTACGACCAGAACATGATCCGCCAGATGTCCCTCGGCGGCAAGGTGTACCTGGTCATGGGCGATATGCTGACCATGGACAACGACGCCATCGGCGCGGTCTTCTTCAACAAGAAGCTGGCCGGGGACTACAACATTGAGAACCTCTACACCCTGACGGACGAGGGCCGCTGGACCATCGACAGGATGACCGAGTTCTCCGAGACCGCCGCCCAGGACGTCAACGGCGACGGCGTCATGAAGCCCATGGACGACGTGTGGGGCGCCCTGACGGAGTATTCCACCACCTTTGCCCTGAACAGCGGCGCGGGCGTCACCATGATCTCCAAGGACGAAAACGACCTGCCCGTGGTGTCCGCCGGCGAGGAGAAGTACGCCAATATGTACGAGAAGGTGCTGAAGCTGCAGAACAACTGGGACATCGCCCTGTACGCGGAGGCCGTCAGCGGCTACAGCGACGTGTGGGTGGAATGCCTGGACGTGGTCTTCGAGTCCGACCGTGCGCTGTTCAACATCTGCTGGATGAACCGGGCGTCCCTGTTCCGCAACATGGAAACCGACTTCGGCATCATTCCCCTGCCCAAGTACGACGAGGGCCAGGACGGCTATCACAGCTTCGTCTCCATGTACTGCGCCAACAGCATCGAGATCCCGAAGACCGCCCAGGATCTGGAGCGGACCGGCATCATCATCGAGGCCCTGTCCTGCGAGTCCATGTACCTCCTGACCCCGGCCTACTATGACAAGACCCTGAAGAGCAAGGAATCCCGCGACGAGGAGTCCTCCCGGATGCTGGACGTCATCTTCGCCACCACCATCTACGACCTGGGCTATATGTTCAACTGGGGCGGCATCTGCTCCGCCGTGGGCAGCATGGTGGGCAAGTCCGGCGGCGACATCAGCGGCTACGCCTCCGCTCTGCAGAGAAGCAACAAGGCCATCACGAAGAACATCGAAAAGGATATGAAGGCCATCGCGGAGTAACCGCCTCCGCGGGGGAGGAAAACAGGCTGCCGCATTTCTCCGTCTTTCAGGAGTTCATGCGGCAGCCTCTTCTTTATCGCTGTCCCTTGCCCGTCTTCATTTCCTCCGGCTCCCGGTATCGGTACAGCTCGCCGGGGGACAGGATCCCCTCGATCACGCGGTTGAGCAGGGCCATGAGCTGAGTCTTTTCCTCCGGGGACAGGATCTCGTCGAGCCGCCCGGAGAGGCTTTTCTCCACGGCGTGCATCTGCTCCCGCATCTCCTCCGCCTTTTCCGTGACGCCGATGAGCTTTGAGCGGGAGTCCGACGGGTTGACCCGCCGCTCCACCAGCCCCTTCTTCTCCAGGGAATTCAGGATCACCGTGACCGTGGGATTGGAGATCTGAAAGAACTCCTCGATGTCCACCTGACGGAGGGAGAAGGCCGGCCGGGCGTAGAGCAGATTCAGGACCTTGAACTGCCCGTTGGTCATGCCGTATTCCTCCAGCATGGAGTTGGCGATCTTGTCGTTCTGAATGCTCAGAAGCCGGACGGCGATGGAAAAGTTCTCGATCATGGATTGTTCTACTCCTATATAGTACGCTATGCTCTGCAGAAATTATACCATATGGAGCGGAACCTGTCAAGGGATCGTGCCTCACCTTTCCTCCGGCGTTTTTTCCGGAGCCCTTGATTTCCTGCACGGTCTGTGCTATAATATAAAAATAGACGGCTATTCAACGCCCGGCCGGGGATCCCGTTTTCCTCCGCCGGACCGTCAAAACGAAAAGGAGTCTCCCATGAGCTATCAGCAGTACGTACCCTATACCCCCGACGAGGGACGCTACGACGGCAGAATGCCCTATCGCCGGTGCGGCAAAAGCGGCCTCAAGCTCCCCGCCATCTCCCTCGGTCTCTGGCACAACTTCGGCGACATCACGCCCTTCGGCGTACAGCAGGGGATCCTGCGCGCGGCCTTCGACTGCGGCATCACCCACTTCGACCTGGCGAACAACTACGGCCCGCCCTACGGCGAAGCGGAACGGAACTTCGGCGAGCACATGAAGCGCGACTGGCGGCCCTTCCGGGACGAGCTGGTGATCTCCACCAAAGCGGGCTACGACATGTGGAAGGGCCCCTACGGCAACGACGGATCGAGAAAGTACCTCATCGCCTCCATCGACCAGTCCCTCAAGCGCATGAACCTCGACTACGTGGACATCTTCTACCACCACCGCCCGGACGACGGCACTCCCATCGAGGAGACCATGGGCGCGCTTTACGACATCGTGAAGAGCGGCAAGGCCCTCTACGCCGGGATCTCCAACTACAATCCCGAGCAGACGAAGCGGGCCGTCGCCTGCATGAAGGAGATGGGGATGCACATGCTGATCCACCAGCCCAACTACTCCATGTTCAACCGCTCCATCGAGCACGGTCTCACCGACGTGTGCCGGGAAGAGGGCGTCGGGATCATGGCGTTCGGGCCTCTGGCGGGCGGCAAGCTCACGGGACGGTATCTGAACGGCATTCCCGCCGATTCCAGAGCCGGCCACGACCCCCGCTTCCTCCGCCCCTCCGACATCAACGAACAGCTGCTCGCGACCGTGCGGAAGCTCGACGAGATCGCGGAAGCCCGCGGGCAGTCTCTGGCGCAGCTGGCCCTGGTGTGGGCGCTGAGACTCCCCGAGGTCACCTCCGTCCTCATCGGCGCGTCCCGCGCAGAGCAGGTCCGGGAGAACGCGAAGGCACTCGAGAACATGAAGCTCACCGACGAAGAGCTCGCCGCTATCGACGCGGTGCTGGCCAGTCGCTGACGGAGCGCGTCCGGACGGAAAACCGGAATCCATACCATATAATTTTCACGGCGGGAGAGCAGGTTCGGCTTTTCCGCCTTGACTTTTGCCTGCTTTTCCTGTATCATACAGAAAAGGGACCGATCCGCCGGGAGGAATCATGAACAGAGAGCTTGAAAACGAGCTGCGGGACAGCCTGTATATCCACCGCCCCCTCCCCCTGCATCGGGAGCGGGAGTTTGACGCGCGCTTTGTCCGCTGCCCCGTCGAAGAGGTCCGGACCGTCGGCGCCATCCCGTCCGCGGAGGGCGCGGCGGAGGCGGGAGGACTGCTCCGGGATGAGGGGGGCGCTGTGGGCATGACGGCTCCTCTCCGGTGCGCGCCCTGGCCGAAGGACACTCCCGGCGACGAATTTCGGCGTGGCCCAGCTGGTGTACCGCTTTGAGCCGGAGGACTGGACCCGCTTCGACAGGCTCCGGTTCGAGGTCTCCCCCCGTATCGAGGGCGGACGGGTGTTCCATCTCAACGTCTCCGTGGCCAGTGACGGAAGGATCCCCGTCCCGGACCGCTACTGGCGGGAGGGCGCGTCAGTGTTCGATCTGGAAGGGGAGAGCTGGAACGACTGCGTCTGGGAGTTCGGATCCATGCCCCGGGACGCCGTGCGGGAGCTCCGGTTCTACGTGTTCTGCGCCGGCCACGATACGGCGGCGGGGGAGACCGAAACGATTTTCTTCCGGAACGTGCGGCTGGAGCGGGTGAAGCGGGATCCCGGCGCGGCGGTCTATCCGGGTCAGGAAGGGAGCATCCACACCCTGGGCTGGGAGAATCCGATCCCGGGGATCCGCCTCTCCTCCGCAGGTTACTTCCCCGCGGGAGACAAGACCGCTGTGGCGGCGACGGATGCGGAGACCTTCACCCTGACGGACGAGAAATCCGGGATCTGCGTTTACGAGGGACCCGTGCGCCGGGTGGAGAACGAGCGGGGCCGCTTCGCCGTGCTGGATTTCTCCGCCGTCGACAGACCGGGCCTGTACCGCCTCAGAGCCGGGGACCTTGTCAGCCCGCCCTTTCCCATCGGGGAGGAGATTGCGCGGGAGGCCCGGTGGAAGGCGCTGAACTTCCTCTTCTGCCAGCGGTGCGGATACCCCGTCCCGGGAAAGCACGGCGCCTGCCATCTGGATTTTCTGGCGGAGCACAACGGGGAGACCGTCCCCTTCCACGGCGGCTGGCACGACGCGGGGGACACCTCCCAGCAGGCGGCCCAGACGGCGGAGACCGTGGAGACTCTGTACCGAAACGCCCTCCTGTGCAAAGACGACCCCCTCCTGTACGGACGGCTCATGGAGGAGGCGGGCTGGGGGCTGGACTTCATCCTCCGGACCCGGTTCGGCGACGGCTTCCGGGCCACCAGCGCAGGCTCCACCCGATGGTCCGACAACAAGCTCGGCACCTTCGACGACGTGGCCTGCCGGGTGTTCGACCATTCCTATGAAAACTACCTCTTCGCCGGAGCGGAGGCGGCCGCGGCGGAAGCTCTGCGCGGTTTCGATCCCGGCCTGTCCGTCTGCGCGCGCCGTGCGGCCGAGGAGGACTTCGCCTTCGCGGAAAAGACCTTCGCGGAGCGCGGCGTGGAGCCGGCCCATATGTTCGAGCACACCTACAACAGCGGCCTCAGCCAGTATTACGCCGTGTCCGTCCGCTCGGCCTGCCGCCTCTTCGCCCTTACCGGGGATCCGAAGTACCGGGAGACGGCCGTGCGCCATGGAAGCCTGCTCATGGCCTGCCAGGAGACGGGGGACCTGCCCTTCGCCGGCTTCTTCTGCCGGGACGATACAAAGCGGACCCCGGTCCACTTCAACCACCAGGCTCGGGAGCATCAGTTCCCCGAGGCCCTCGTCTCCCTCTGCGAAACCTTCCCGGACGCTCCGGATAAGCCGCGGTGGGAGGAGAGCCTCAGGCTGTACGGCCGGTATCTGCGCTTCCTCGCCGGGGCCTGTTCGCCCTGGGGCATGATCCCCGCCGGAGTCCACCGCATCGAGGAATCGGAGGACCGGGACCTCTTCCCCTATCTCCATGTGACCTGCGACTACGACGCCGAAAAGGAGCATTACCGTGCTCAGCTGAAGGCCGGCCGGGATCTCGGGGACGGTTACGTCCTGCGGCATTTCCCCGTGTGGTTCTCCTTCCGGGGGAACAGCGCGGTGCTTCTGTCCATGGGACGGGCGGCGGGCGTCGCGGGACGGTATCTCGGAGACGAAGACCTCGTCCGCGTGTGCCGGGAGCAGCTCTACTGGATCTGGGGCAAGAACCCCTTCGGCCAGTCCCTGATGTACGGCATGGGCCGCGATTATTCCCGGCTCTATACCGTCCATATGGGGGAGACCGTCGGCGCGGTGCCCGTGGGGATCGAGACGAGGGAGGACGGGGACGAGCCCTATTGGCCCGGCAACAACAACGCCACCTACCGCGAAATCTGGATCGGCGCCGTCTGCCGCTTCCTTGAAGCCCTGGAATGTGTGTAAGTTTTTCGGATAATCCAATTCCTTCTCGAATGCTCTTGCCGAAACACAAGTTTACCCATTGCCTTTCGCCGATCAACAATAACCGAACGAAGTAAAACACGCGCGAAGTAAAACAAAAAATAACGGCTCTCTTCATCGCGTCTCCCCACATGCGCGTTTCGATCTCTGTTTCCGAGGCCCCCGAGGAAACCGTGGAACTTGTTCCACGCATGTTTCGGCTTCACAAACACAGTCCGCGCGAGGATTGGGATATGGAATCGATCTTTGATGCAGGAACGAGCAGTCAGTTTATGCCATACGGCCAAGGAAACCCCCGCACGGGGGGAAACCTTCGGCCTGAGATGGTGTCCCCCCGTGCTTCCCGCCCTGAACAGGGCCATTTAATTGGAAACGCAAAGCGTTTCCCACCTTACCGGAGGTTGATCCATGTTTGATATCCGAATCATGAAGGACGAGCGGTCCTTCGACATCGCCGCCGCCTGGGAGATCATCGGGCAGATTTTGAAGAAGCCCGACTCCGTCATCGGCTTTTCCACCGGCCAGACCACGAAGAATATGCACGCCATCGTGGCCGACATCTACCGGCAGTACCCCTTCGACACCAGCCGCGTCACCTTCTTCAACGTGGACGAGCTCACCAACCTGCCCCGCACCTATCCCGGCTGCTGCTGGACCATGATCGAGGAGCAGATCGCGGGACCCCTCGGCATCCCGGAGGACCGCTTCATCATGCCCGCCACCATGTCCGACGACTTCGAGGCGGAGTGCCGGAGGTTCCAGGAAGCGCTGGAGGCCCGGGGCGGCGCGGACCTGCAGATGCTGGGCCTGGGCTATAACGGTCATATCGGCATCAACCAGCCCGGCACCCCCTTCGGAAGCGAAACCTGGGTCTCCCCCATGGATCCCGTCTTCGAGGAGAGAGTGCGGCGGGAAACCGGCGTCGCTCCGGACTATCCCCTGGGCGGCCTGACCCTCGGCATCCGTACCATCATGCGCACCCGCCGCATCGTCCTCATCGCCAAGGGAGAGCATAAGGCCGACATGGTGCGCCGGATGCTGAAGGGCCCCGTGACGGAGGACATCCCCGCCTCCGTGCTCCAGCTGCATCCCAACTGCACCTTCCTGCTGGACGCCGCCGCCGGTCAGTACGTGAAGGATCTGGCCTGACTCCCCGAACCGGCCGGAACAGTACGGAAGACAAACCGAACCCGATACAGGAGGATCATCATGCCGATTCATTTTACCCGCGAACAAATGGCGGAGGTGACGGAGAACCACGCCCGCTGGTGGGCCGGAACGCTGGACAGACCCCTCATGGCCCTGACCCTTTACGGCGCGCATCCGTCGGAGGGAAGAGCAAGGGCGCCCTACCTGTCCCAGGCCTCCTGCGCCGATTTCAGCTGGTCCCCGGAGGAGCTGATCGACCGGATGGATGAGGACCTGTCCACCCTGGAATTCGCCGGGGACGGCTATCCCCGGGTCAGCTTCGACTCCTTCGGACCGGGCGTGCTGGCGGCTCTCTGCGGGGCAAAGCTGGACAACTCCACCGGCCGGGTCTGGTTCTTCCCGGATAAGGAGCGGGAGCTCGCCGACATCCACCCCCGCTACGACCCCTCCAACCCCTGGGCCGAGCGGATCAAGTCCATCTACC
>CACYWX010000328.1 GCA_902778205.1 uncultured Ruminococcus sp.
CTCACATTGTAGTAATCGTAAGTAGTGATATGTGAGGTGGGATAGAAATTCGTCATCGCTGTAGAAAGCGAAGCTCTGTATTCCGAATCGGGAAGCAGATAATTATATACAGCGCTGCTGCTGACTCCGATGAAATGCTTTCCATAAGCCTCTACGATGGACGGAAGTATTGCATTTATCTCGTCTGCTACGCTGTTATCAGTCTGAAGAGGTGCGGAATAGCTGGTCCCTTCACAGGTAAGATCTACAGGTGTGCCGTCGGCTGTTCTTGCGGATACGACCGGGTTAGACCACAGTCCCGATACCTGATAAGTGGTAAATGTGGGCACATATGTCATGTACTGGGTGACGTTCTGTATCAGATCGATACCCTTTACCACATCGTTACCGTTCTCATCCTTCATGATGTCTGCAGGTCCGAGGTCTCTTCCGGAAACATTCACGATGACATCCGTAGGAACCGTGATGGTATACACATCATTACAGGTCAGATATTCATCGGGATAGAACTTATCGCAGCCCCAGAGATTCATATTGTAATCATTCTGACCAATGACCTTGAGAGTGACATCGATAACAGGCTCTCCCGCTGCCTTGATCACGTATCTGGGAACCTCCGCGGAGGAAAGGGGCGATTCTTCAACAGTCACTTCCTTGCCTACTATGAGTTCCTTGATATGTGCTTCGTAATCGAAAATATTATAATATGCCGAATCGGTTACCAGATTATCCTTGGACATCACGGTCTCAATGGCTCCGGTCTCAAATGCGGCCCTGACCTCTGCGATCCCGGTACCGGGAAGAGAGGTCTCATATGCGGTGAGATACCCGTTGAACCAGCGCAGGAAAAAGAATATTCCGATGCATCCCAGGATAAAATAGATCAGGAGTCCAACTCCGAAAAAGCTCTTTTTAGTACGGTTATCTCTGCTCATCAGTTTCCCTCCCTCATAAGTGCAAGTGCATCGTAGGAGGAATTAGCCTCGGTGCTCATGATAAGAAATGCAGTGGGACATCTTCTGGGTCCCGTGGGTGAATAAGGATTGTTGACGGTTATTCCGTTATACTCCATCTGAGTTGAGGTACCACCGTCAAGGCAGGCGGCATTAACGGCACCGTAATCCTGCATGATATCTATCATCTCCTTGAAGGTTGCTCCAAGGCTGGATGCCTGACGTCCGTCAATGACGCACATAAGGATTGCACCGTCGGAACGCTGACCGATGGCGGTACGGGGATTCTTGCCTCCGCCGTATACATCCACACTGGGAACCTCGAGAGGTTCACCGTCTATGATAAGGAATGGTCCTGTCTCATGCTTTACGTGGACCGCATCCCTAACGTTCATCTCAAGTGCCTGCTGTACGGAATATCCCTTGAGAAGGATAAGCTTATTGTCATTGGTCAGGCATACAAGATTCCACTTGCCGATATTGTTATTCTCATATACGGGCTGTCCCTGTGAGATAACTCCTCCCACAGGACATGCGGTATAGCTGTAGGATCCCATATCCACGAACTCACCGCCGTTGACACCGCCGATGGCATTGTAACGGTTGTTGAGCTCTTCCAGCGTCAGGCCGTAGCCGCCGTATACTTCGGGCTTGCCGACGAAGACGCGACTCGGGTCGAGGATGATGATCATCTTCCCGACGAAACCCTTCTTCTTCACATCCACGATGATGATGCCGTCGCCGTCTTCATCGACGTATCCGTAATCGTCCGCCCTGGGGCCGCTCTCCTCATCGACCTGCTCTGTCTGCTGATTTGCCTTCACGGTGATGAGGCTGGTATCGGTGGCCTCGGTGTTGTTGATGGACCAGTGTTCGTTGAAGATGGAGTCCGTCTCCTCCTGGGTCAGGAAGATCTGCGGAATGAAGTCAAAGCGTCTGGTCCACATCATGGTCATCACAAAGGAATCCCTCAGTGCGGGAGACGGCCCCTTCACAAGGATCCATTCCAGTGTCAGGCCGAAAACAACGCCTACGATGACCGTTGCCACAATCAGGCCGAATACGCGGTCAATGAAGCGGACAAGGGCGCTGCCCCCGGATTTTCTTTTCTTTTTTTTCATAGCCGAGCCTTTCCGTAGATCAGGACATGTTGAAAATGTGCTGAACGTGCTGTTTTTTCTGCCAATCTGCACACTATTATACTTTTAGTCAAACAAAGATATTTTAGCATAAGTGCCCGGCCTTGACAAGCGGGAAATTCTTTGTTAATTCTTAATAGAAAGAATCTTTCGACACGGGGGATTGTAAAAACCAGCGCTTTCCAGTATAATACGGTCTGAAATCGCAGTGAATCATCCGAACAGAGAAGGAGCATGCTTATGCGAACGAAACATCTATGGCTCTCCGTCGTGACCGGTGCCGCGGTCGGCGCAGCCTCTTATTATCTGAAGAAAACGCTCTCCGCCCGGACGGCAAAAGCCGCGCCCGGTTCTTCCGCCGCTCCGGCCGAGGCCTCTGCCGCGTCCCCTGCCGCGGTGACGAAGGAAGCGGTCTACAGTTTTATCTCCGGCTTCAAGGACGCCTCTACGGTCGAGTTTCGTTTCCGCTATGACGCGGACCGTTTCCACTATGCGGTTGCCGAGGACGATTTCCTGACGGAATCCGGCGACTCCCATGTGGGAATTCTGACCGGTGAGGATTTCTCCGTTCAGTTCGAATACGGCACCTACTACAGCGGTGAGGATTTCGCGCTGCTCACCCAGGAGCTCTCCTCCCGGCATCCCGATCTCGACCGTGCCTCCTATGGCGCTCTCACCGGTGTGCAGTTCCGCGACGGCGACAACTTCTGTCTCGCCTTTCCGGTTCCGGAGGATGCGCACAGCTATCTGCTGATGACCCTGGTAAAGGCGCCGGACAACGACGACGAGCTTGAGGCGATTCCCGGGACGCCGGAGTTCCGCCGTCTTCTGGATTCCGCAACTTTCAGCCGTGTCTGACCGCAAAGGAGAATACCTGCCATGAAAAGCAATAAAACCACCGCCCTGCTGATGCTTCTGGTCTTCCTGCTGGTTGTGTCGGTTGTGATCATCTTCCTGACGGGGCTTGACCGTCCCGCCTCCACCTCCAATCCGTACCAGAACGTCACCTCGACCGCCGTTCCGACCGTCGCGGTGGAGACGCCGGAACCCACCCCGACCCCGGAGGCCGCTCCGACGCCTTCTGCGGCGCCGACCAACGCACCGGTCTATTACCCGCCCTCCACTTCGATGCCCTCTGAGACCGCCTCGCCGGTCAGGACTTCGACGCCGCCTCCCGCCGGCGTGAGCGTTCCCTCCGGAACCGGCGCGACTTCCGCAGCTTCGAACAGCGCCGGCACCGCGGCCGACGCCACTCCCATCCCGGGCGCCGACGCCAACATGCTGCCGGCCCAGGATCTGATCCCGATCGTCCCCGGCGCCAATACGGCTCCTTCCGGGAGCGCGGACGCCTCCGGCAATAACGCTTCGGTGATCCCCACCGGCACCAGTCTCGGCAGCGGCAGCTTCCGTTCCGATTCCGGAACCTCCATCAACATCCATGCCGACTGGAACGCGGTGGTCAGCGGTACAAACACCGTCGACATCACCGTGACCGCCTATGTTGATTCCTACAGTCTTTACACCACCGCTTCTCCGGATGTGCTGAACATTGCCGTTGACGGGCAGTATTTCTCCCTCGCTTCTCCGGCGATTGAGATCCCGACAACGACGACGCCTGTCTCCACGAAGATCAACAGCCGGACCGTTACCGTCACGCTCTCCGGGGGAGAGACCCGGAACATCCCGGTCGAGGTCCTCTGGCATTACCGCGGCACCTACGGCGGGACCTATCTCGACTCCATCGAGTGCGGCGGGAACATCACCCTCAGCCGCTGAGCTCCGAAAGGCCCGGTCCCACTTATGCGTACACAGCAACAGGTAAACGAAATCGTCCGGCGGCTGCTCGCTGAATATCCGGAGGCGGTCTGTTCTCTGGATTACGGAAAGGATTATGAGCTTCTCTTCTCCGTCCGGCTTTCCGCGCAGTGTACGGACGAACGCGTCAACATGGTGACGCCCGCGCTGTTTGAGCGCTATCCCACCCTGGAAGCCTTCGCAGAGGCCGATGTCGCGGAAGTCGAGCAGTATGTCCACTCCTGCGGCTTCTACCACGCCAAGGCGCGGGATATCGTGAACTGTGCCATCGTCCTCCTCGAAAAGCACAACGGAAAGGTCCCCG
This sequence comes from uncultured Ruminococcus sp., assembly GCA_902778205.1. Classification (GTDB taxonomy): domain Bacteria; phylum Bacillota; class Clostridia; order Oscillospirales; family CAG-272; genus UMGS1696. Next base: position 4,212 of record CACYWX010000328.1, read on the forward strand.
ATACCATGGAAGAGCTCGTGAAGCTGCCCGGGGTCGGGCGCAAGACGGCGAATCTCCTGCTCGGCGATCTCTACCGGGTGCCCGGTTCCGTGGTCGTGGACACGCACTGTATCCGCATCTCCAACCGTCTTGGCCTGGTGGACAATCTCAAAGAACCCGAAAAAATAGAAACAGCCCTCCGGAAGATTCTTCCTCC
>CACYWX010000329.1:0-2802 GCA_902778205.1 uncultured Ruminococcus sp.
GTATCATGAAGGAAAGATCGTTCTGAAACAGAAGGTATTGACGGAGCCCGCGTCCTTCCTCGGCATGGAACTGGATTTCGGCACCAAGGACTGGCGGCTCATCGGACAACCGACAAACGGGAACTGCGGTACCGCGATCAGCGCGGATTCCGTGTATCTGATCACCACGGCGGACAGCGAACGGGCGGAGCTTGCGTGGAGAGCGCTCGAAATGCTCTTTGAGCCGGACGCAATCAGCGGCGCGCAGGGCATTCCGGGACTTGTGTCTGAGTTTGACAAGGTGGTCCGGGAATACTATCTCTATGATTTTGCCTTCGCCTTTTCCGGCACCTCCTCCCGGGACCTGAAGGATTCCTGGTTCCCACTCACGCTGACCGAACCCGGCATCCTGACGGAGTTCACAGAGGCGGACGAGCGGCGGATCCGCGACATTCTGGACAACCATTGCGGCATTCCCTTCGCCCTGTCCGCGAATGAAGACGTCACCGCCATCGTGAATGAGGAGATCTCCGTGTTCCTCGGCGGCGTCGGAACGGCGGAGGACTGCGCGAGGAAGATCCAGTCGCGGGTGTCGATCTGGCTGGCGGAGAGAGGGTAAACGGTTGATGCACGAACGACCTGCGGAGGGCGCGTCATCCGGCACCGCGGCATTTGAGTGCCCGTGATAAAAAAATGCGTACGGAAATTCGGATGGGTCCGCGTTCTGAGCCCATCCGCTTTTTTGAGTGTACAAATTGTTCACAGAATTCTTTTGAAAATCATGTCGCAAACCTCACACGCAAAACGTGTATGAAGCAGAAGCCCATTGCAAGGCTGATCGATATGATCTGCACGAAAGAAAAAACCGGAGTGAGAAACGTCTTCCGATTTTGAAAAGAAATCTACAATCCCCCCTTGACAAACCGCTGTCGTTGTGATACACTGCAGAAAAGGTCGGACGGAACCGACCGCCCAACGAAAGGGATCCGAAAATGGATGACAAAAGACTTTTTGAAAGCGAATTCCGCTTCATGACGCTGGTGTGGGACAACGAGCCCGTGGCTTCGATGAAGTTGGTGGCGCTGTGCGCTGCGGAGCTGAAATGGAAGAAATCGACGACCTTCTCCATGCTGAAAACGATGTGCGATAAGGGGTTCGCCCAAAACGACCACGCCGTCGTGACCTCCCTCGTCTCCCGGGAAGAGGTGTGGAAGGTGGAATCGGAGCGCGTCGTAGAGGACACCTTCGCGGGCTCCCTGCCGAATTTCCTCGTCTCTTTTCTCGGATCAAAGAAATTGTCCCGGGAGGAGACAGAACGGCTGATCAACCTGATTGCCGAGCACAGGGAGGAATGAAATGGCCGGACTATTTCTTGCGGTTCTGTCGATGAGCCTGACTGGATCCGCGGTGATTCTGGCTGTCCTGCTGGCGCGTGCCTGTCTGCGCCGTGTCCCGAAAAAGGTCACTTATCTCCTGTGGATCCCCGTGGCGTTCCGGCTGATCTGCCCGGTGAGCTTTTCCTCCCCGCTGTCCCTGTTCCGCCTGCCGGGACTGGACGCGGCTTCGGAAGTCTCGCACCTCTCCGCGGCTCTGTCGGAGAATATCGATTCCTATGACGACTGGGCCCGGTCAGATGACCTGTCGGATGGTACGGATTCGTATGAAGAACCATCCGAACCGGTCGATCTTGCCGTGCCTTCTCCGGCGTCGGAACCTCTCGAACCCATCGGGATGCCCGGGGAGGCGATATCGCACGAACCCGCGCTTTCCGTTCCGAACGATGAACAAACCGCACCCGCTCCCGGGAATATGGATCCGGCTCCCGCGCTTTCTGCGGGTGGTCCGGCGGAACAGACTCCGACGAACGAACTGCCCGACGCCGGTCCGGTGTGGGAGAATCCCACTCCTGTGACGGAGTTCCCGCCTGTGACGCAGACGATTCCGTCCGGGGATGACATCACGCCCGCACCGACGCATGCCGGGAACGCGGCTTCTGTCTCCATGCCTGTGGAACAGTCTGACGGGAATGCCGAAGAAACGCCCGATCAGCCCCTGCCGGATTCCTCCGAAGAATCGTTGGCTTTTTTAGACCGTGTAACAGGGATCTGGACTAGGATCCTCACGCCGCTGTCCGTCGTCTGGCTGGCGGGAATCGCGGCGGTCCTGCTCTACGGCGTCGTCAGTACGCTGACGATCCGGCGGATGATGAACACCGCGGTCTGGCGGGAGGACAATGTCTGGGAATCCGACCGGATGCGCTCCCCGTTCATCCTCGGCCTGATCCGCCCAAAGATCTACATCCCCTTCGGACTGGAGGGGGACTGCCGCCGGTATGTGCTGGCGCACGAGCGGTACCATCTCCGCTGCCGGGACGATCTCTCGAAGGCGGCGGGCTGGGGGATCCTCGCCCTCCACTGGTTCAATCCGCTGGTATGGCTGGCCTACCTCCTCATGTCCCGGGATATGGAAATGCGGTGCGACGAAGCGGTGCTCTCCGGAGAGATGGGGAGCGCGAAGGCGTACAGCATGTCCCTGTTGTCCTTCGCCGCCGACGGGCAGATGCGAAATCCTCTCTCCCCGGCCTTCGGCGAGAGCGACGTGGAATCCCGCATCCGCCGCATCCTCGACTGGAAAAAGCCGAAGACCTGGCTCTCGGTCCTGGCGGGCGTTCTCGTTCTGGCCGTGATCCTCGTCTGCGTGTCCGATCCCGTGACCGCTGACACCGTTGCGGATGAACCGACGGCGCAGACCGTGCCGGAAACGGACGCGATACCGGACAGGACGGATGAACCGGAGGAAAACATCCCCGCATCCGCCGCCTTT
>CACYWX010000329.1:2830-7236 GCA_902778205.1 uncultured Ruminococcus sp.
CATCCGCCGCCTTTGTCCCCCTCGCGGAACTGCCCGACGGGGACTGGACGCTGCTTTCCACTGAAACGAAAGATGTTCTTACCTCCACCGGCGGCTGGATGGAAGATTCTCTGTCCTCCTATGTCAGCGGGTTCTGGAACGGCTGGTACCGGGAAAACGGTGCGTTCTGTTCCACCACCCTGCACCTCGCCCCCTATACGAAGGACTCCTTCCGCTGGACTGGCTCCAGCGACTGGACTGGGACGCTCGGGGGTGAAACCTATGACTACCGCGGGACGTACCGGATCGGGGAGGACGGCCTTCTCACGGCCCGGTTCGGTGCGGGGAACGATGAAGCGAAACCCTTTGAAGCTGTGTTCCGGGTGCGGTACGATGCGCATCACGACTACGGGACGGAATACCGCGAAGTCCTCGGGGTGACGCTGGTCTCCGCGACGGTCTCCGGGTTTGACGCGTGGATCGGCCGGGAGCTTCCCATGACGGGAGCGGCGTGGTTCCGGGGGGATCTCGGCGGGGATCTGGCGGACGCGATCGTGAAGATGACGCCCGCATACGGGGAGCTCTTTCCCCCGCCGGACGCGTTCCTCTGCGAAATGGACTCCGCCGATCTGGTCACCGGGGAAAGCCTCGACTCTTTTTCGCCGGAGGTCTCCTCTGTCGCTGTGGCCGTTTCTGATCTCGGCGACCTGCTCCTCTATGCGGAACGGGCCGGGGAGAACGGGCAATTTCTTCTGACCGCCTTCCGCTGGCAGGGGGAACGGGTTGATCTGCCCCGACCACTCGTGTTCCTGCCGTACTGGTTTCGTCTGGTGCGCGCGGGCGATCTCGCGTTTTTCTCCTCCGAGCCCCCGTCGGGCCCGGACGCGGAACAGCTGCTCGTCCTTCTGACCTCCGACGGCGCGTACTGCTTTGACAACGCGGGGGCGGGCGCCGGGTATCTGCTCAGTCTGAGCACGGAAGAGGACGGCAAAACCGTCGCATGGTCCCGCATCAACGCCGATTTTCTGAACATGCAGACCTCCGAAGAACTGCTTCGCTTCCGGGGCCGGGAAGATGAACCCTTATCGGAGACCGGCTCCCTGCGGTATGAAGACGGACGCTTTGTCTTCACCTCCGACGAGCGAATGACCGGATCGGAGTGGTTTGAAGCGCGGAAAAAGGCTTATCCGGTAAGCTATCCGGAGGAGACCTTCGGGGACATGACCTTCCGGGACTATCTGGCGGACTACCTGCCACGGGAGATCCGGGACAACACCCTCCGCGCCAAGGGCCTGTTCACGCCGGAGGAAGCGGAAAACCTGGCGGCGTATCTGATCGAGACGATGATGGATCAGGACTGGCTGGAAGAGGGCTTTGCCTTCACCGAAAAGGAAGTCAGCGCCTTTATCATGCGCATCGGTGTGTGGAAGGCCAACGCCGCGCACGTCAAGGTTCCGGAAACGCTCACCGCGCTCTGGGGAGGCGTCGACGGGTCTGATGGGATCTTTCGGGCAAACGCCTACCGCGTGGCCCGGGAGATGTTCGGCCTCTTCCCGGACGATCCCTCCGTATTTACGAACGAGATATTTGCGTACAACGAAGCGAAGGACTGTTTTGAAGTCGTGTTCCCGACCGGACTTCCCCACGGCTATTTCGACTGCGAGGACATGAGCGCGGTTTGGGACGACATTTCCGTGACAGTCCGCTTCCGGCTGGTGAGTTATCAATACGATCCGACGGAGGACAACGGACACACCAACCTTTCCTTCTACTCCGACGAGCGGATCGACTACGGCGAATACCGCCTGATCTTCTATAAGACAAGCGGTTTGTATACCAATGAGCTGCCCCGGATCCGGTTTGAAAAGCGCGGGGAGATCGAAGCGGACGATGCCCAAGAGCCTCCGGTCGATCCCGTTTATCCGGCAGAATACCCCGTTCCGGACTTCTTCGACGAGGAACAGCGAGACCTCTATGCCCGCGCCCTGGTTCTTTTCGCCGCCGTCTGGGGGCCGAGCGGATCCTATATCGAAGACGCTTTTTCCCGGAAGGACGGCGAACCCTTCATCAATGGCTATTACTGCCCGGCCGTCACGATATACGACCCGGAAAGGGACTATGATTGCTACTACCATATCTGCTGCGGGCGGTACGAGAACTGGGAGGACCTTGAAGCCGCGGGACGCGCTCTCTTCACGGCGGAGCTGTGGGAATCGATCACCGGCCCCGGCAAAAGGTGCGCGGAGTACGGCGGGAAGACCTGCGTGCTCGACGCGGACGCGGGAGGAAACGGATATGACCCGACCCTCGACCGGTTTGAACTGGTGGAGAAAACCGAGGACAGAATCACGTACTGGTTCATCACCTCCTACCGGGCGCGCGGGACCTTCGAGGTCGAAAGCTCCGAGCGGACGCTCATCACGATGGAGAAGACGGCGGAGGGCTGGCGGTTCGCGTCCTTCCGGAACGGAGGCTGGCTGCCCGCCGGGACGGAGACGGAAAGAATGACCGTCCACACGAGCACGCCGGAGCAGGCCGAGAGCCTTGTGCGCCTGCTGGTGCGCGGGGTGATGGACGACACGTGGCTCGCCGGGCGGATCGCCTATACCCCGGCCGACGCGCTTTATCTGACGCAGAGCCTGGGCAGAGGGCTGACGGACCCGGACTTCCCGTTCCATGAAGCCTCTCCGTCCCCCGACGGGCAGACATGGGGGATCCATGCGGACACGGTCCGGTATATCGTCCGGGAGGTCTTCGGCATTCGTGATTTCGACTACTTCGCCGCCGCACGGGAGGTGTACGGGGAAGACGCGTCCATCTCCGCCTCGATCGACGAGATGGGCTGGATCTCCTTCCCTGCGGACATCGGGGACCACACGACGAAATTCGACGTCTCCGAGGTCTATTCCTATGAGGAGGACGGCGTCGTCCGGGTGTTCGCCCATCTGGTGAACGCCTCCGACTATCCGTGGGACGAGGCGGACTACGGGATCTACTGCTTTACCTTCGCGCTGAACTTCGACGGGCCGGGGCTGACGGTGGAAAAAAAGGAGTTGCCTTCCGATCCGCTGTCCGCCCGGCTGTGTGGTCTGACGGCGGAGGATATTCTCTACCTGACATCGAGTTTCGATCATATCACGGCGGAAGAGCTGGCTCCGATCCTGAACCGGACGGGACTTCTCGGCGGCCAGCCCGCGCCCGAAGACTTCCGCTCGTACTACACGCTGGACGTCTATCTCTCGGAGACGCCTTCCGGCGGATTCGGTTCCGAGAGCGAGACACTCACCCTTTTCGCGGGGCTGGAACGCGATCTTGTGCGGATCCTGTGGTCCGGAAAAGGCACGAACGAGGCGGAGGAACGCTTCGTGCGGGATGCAGCCCTGTACCGGATTTTGCGCGAGAACTACCGTCTGGCGGAGCAGATCGACGCGGACGCCTTTGAAAAATGGGGAGAACCCGCCCGGGAACGGGCCGCGGAGACGGTCGAAACCACCCGCGGGATGGACGGCCGCCCCGCGTTCACGGACTACCGGATCATCGGCTTTGCCGTGGCGGATGCGTTCGAGCGGGACGGGGCGTGGTACACGGTCTGCTCGTGGCAGCCGGTCTTTCTGACGGACGATCCGGACAACGTGGTCTGGGCGGGCGGTATGCTCCTCGACGCGGACGAACGGGTCATCGGGGCGGAGCTGGAGACGTATCTCGCGAAGAATTGGACGGAATCCGGAACCCGGACCGTGTTCCTTCCGTGGGATCTCTACAACGGGCCGGATAAGGAAACAGGCCTTGCATGGGGACGGGACCGGATCGTCGAAGCGTTTGAAGCCCTCCCGGCCTCCGACACGGAAAAAACCGCCTCCTCCCTCGACGCGCTCCCGAATCTCGGGCTGAACGAGAACAACGTTGAGCATGCCTGACCCTTCAACATAATGTGCGACCAAGCTATGGTGTCACAAAACTGTGCCGCGCGCATCCCTGGCGCCGAATCAGGGCTCGCCCCGGGGTGTGTCATGGGGGACACTTCGACATGCGCAGTCAGACTGAGCTGGGGCTTGCCCTGGGGTACGTCCCCAAGACACACCCCGAGCTCGCGTCCCCACAGACAATAAAGAGGGGAGCCCGCATAGCGAGCTCCCCCCAAAGCAACCTGTTGCTAGATGCCCTAGCGCTTCTTGCGCACAGTCACCGTGCTGCCCTTCTTGCCCGAAAGGCCGGTGCCCAGGACCATGAGGATCGTTCCTGCCACGGAGGCAACCACCGACACCGTGAGGCCTGCGCGCACCGAGAGCAGCTCATAGAGCGCGTCCGCGGCCTCCCCGAACGAAGCGGGCGTTTCGTCCCGCTGGAAATACGCGCCCATCAGCCCTTCATAGACCGTCCCTTCGATCCTCGTGCCCGCCGGGAACGCCTCCACGTCCGACTGTGCC
>CACYWX010000330.1 GCA_902778205.1 uncultured Ruminococcus sp.
CGGTGGGCGCCGAATCATTAAAGAAAAAGAAGTCGTAGTCCGACACGTGGAGGGTGACGATCCTGTCCCCCACCGCCTTGATATAATGGACGTTGTCCTCGGTCAGGCTGTGGTTGGTGTCGAACACCACCCGCAGATCCGGGATCCGGTCCAGGAAGTACAGCATTTCGTCGGAGGTGCGGCAGAGACAGGTCCGGGGCAGGTTCTCGAGACACAGGGTCACGCCCGCGGCTTTTGCGGATTCGGTCACCTTGGCGATGGTGTCCGCCGCCAGCTCCAGCCGCTCGGACCGCTCCTCCTCCCGGTAGGGCTCTCCGGAGGGATGAATAACAGCCAGTCCGATGCCGGCCTCTCCCGCCGCGTTCAGAAGCTCGGTCTGCTTTTCCACGACATAGGCGCGGACGGCGGCATTGCGGGAGGCGGGATCAATTTCGGAGAAGGGACCGAAGGGCAGATGGACGGAGGACACGGTCACGCCGTTATCCGCAGCCAGGGAGACGATGTCCTTCGCCTTATGGGGAAAGTCCAGAACGTCGTAAAAGGGGGCGATGGCGCCGGAGGACAGCTCGATCTGCCGGATGCCGGCGTCTGCAAGAGAGCGGAGGGTCTCTGCGTTCATGGCGGCGGGACCGACGGACAGGGCCAGCGGCCAGGAGGTACGGGAAGTCATGAGAAGTTACCGCCTTTCGTTTTTGGAAGGGAAGTGAAGAACAGGCCGGTGCGGGAGCTGTTCTTTATTCACTATGTTACCATAAAAGGGAAGGGTTTTCAAGGGTTTTGGGGATTTTTTATAAAGGCTCCCCCTTGACTTTCGGGAGAGATTGCTTTATAATTGTATGTAGTTCAAAAACGATCAAAGGCTGTGACGGAACGAGTAGGCGTATCCCGGACTCCGGGATTGCGGCGTGACAGAGAGCCGGGGACGGTGGGATCCCGGTACGGCGCGGCGTTCGAAAATCACTCCCGAGCCGCCGGGTGAGTCCGCCCTTTACGGGGAACAAGCCCAGGCCGGCCTCCCGCCGTTATGAGGGAACCGTATGAGCGCGTGCGGGTGGTCAAGCAGTTTTTCTGTCCCGGGCTGAGCCGGGATTTTCTTTTTTCCGGAGGTTTTATGTACAACAAGGTCAACACCAACATGAATTTTGTGGACCGCGAGCGCGAAACCCTGAAATTCTGGAACGAGAACGGCATCTTCAAGAAGCAGCTGGAGGAGAGCATCGGACGGCCGGGCTACACCTTCTACGACGGTCCTCCGACGGCCAACGGCAAGCCCCACATCGGCCACGTGCTCACCCGCGTCATCAAGGACCTGATCCCGCGCTACCGCTGGATGAAGGGCCGCGACGTCCCCCGCAAGGCCGGATGGGACACCCACGGTCTGCCGGTGGAGATCGAGGTGGAGAAGAAGCTTGGTCTGGACGGTAAGGAGCAGATCGAGCGGTACGGTCTGGAGCCCTTCATCAACCAGTGCAAGGAGAGCGTCTGGAAATACAAGGGCATGTGGGAGGACTTCTCCGGCACCGTGGGCTACTGGTGCGACATGGAGCATCCCTACGTGACCTACGAGAACAGCTACATCGAGTCCGAATGGTGGGCTCTCCGTGAGATCTGGAACAAGGGCCTGCTCTACAAGGGCTTCAAGATCGTCCCCTACTGCCCCCGGTGCGGCACGCCTCTGTCCGCCCAGGAGGTCGCCCAGGGCTACAAGACCGTGAAGGAGCGCTCCGCCGTGGTCCGCTTCAAGGTCAAGGGCGAGGACGCTTATTTCCTGGCCTGGACCACCACCCCCTGGACCCTGCCCTCCAACGTGGCCCTCTGCGTCAACCCCGAGGAGACCTACGCGAAGGTGAAGGCCGCCTACGGATACACCTACTACATGGCGAAGGCCCTGCTCGACACCGTCCTCGGAAAGCTGAAGACCGACGACGCTCCGGCCTATGAGATCCTTGAGGAGATGCCCGGCTCCGCGCTGGAGTACCGGGAGTATGAGCCCCTCTGGACCTGCACGGCGGAGGCGGCGGAAAAGCAGAAGGTAAAGGGCCACTACGTCACCTGCGACGGATACGTCACCATGGGAGACGGCACGGGCATCGTCCACATCGCGCCGGCCTTCGGCGAGGACGACTCCCGGGTGGGAAAGAAGTACGGCCTCCCCTTCGTCCAGTTTGTGGACGGCGCGGGCCATATGACGGCGGAGACTCCCTACGCGGGACTCTTCGTCAAGAAGGCGGACCCGGTGATCCTCGAGGATCTGAGGAAGGAAGGGAAGCTCTTCGACGCCCCGAAGTTCGAGCACGACTATCCCCACTGCTGGCGCTGCGACACGCCCCTGATCTACTACGCCCGGGAGTCCTGGTACATCAAGATGACCGCCGTCCGGGACAATCTGATCAAAAACAACAACACCGTCAACTGGATCCCCGAATCCATCGGAAAGGGCCGCTTCGGCGACTGGCTGGAGAACGTCCAGGACTGGGCCATCTCCCGCAACCGCTACTGGGGCACGCCCCTCAACATCTGGGAGTGCGCCTCCTGCGGCTGCCGTCACTGCGTCGGGTCCATCGCAGAGCTGAAATCCATGTCGAAGAACTGCCCGGAGGACATCGAACTCCACCGGCCCTACATCGACAGCGTGACCCTCACCTGCCCGGACTGCGGCGGCGAGATGAAGCGCGTGCCCGAGGTCATCGACTGCTGGTTCGACTCCGGCTCCATGCCCTTCGCCCAGCATCACTATCCCTTCGAGAACGAGGAGCTCTTCAAGGCCCAGTTCCCGGCGGACTTCATCAGCGAGGCCGTGGACCAGACCAGAGGGTGGTTCTACTCCCTCATGGCCATCTCCACCCTGCTCTTCGACTGCGCGCCCTACCGGAACGTCATCGTTCTCGGCCACGTACAGGATGAGAACGGGCAGAAGATGTCCAAGTCCAAGGGCAACGCCGTGGATCCCTTCGACGCCCTGAACACCTACGGAGCGGACGCCATCCGGTGGTATTTCTACACCAACTCCGCCCCGTGGCTGCCCTCCCGGTTCTCCGGCAAGGCGGTGCAGGAGGGTCAGCGGAAGTTCCTCGGCACCCTGTGGAACACCTACGCCTTCTACGTCCTCTACGCCGACATCGACTCCTTCGATCCCACGAAATACCGTCTGGAGGACTGCGCCCTGACCGTCATGGACCGGTACGCCCTGTCCGTGGTGAACACCGCCGTCAAGACCGTGGACGCGCATCTGGAGAACTACCGCATCCCCGAGGCCGCCAGAGCCCTCTACGAATGCGTGGACGAGCTGTCCAACTGGTACGTGCGCCGCTGCCGGGAACGGTACTGGGGCACGGACATGACGGAGGACAAGATCGCGGCCTACATGACCCTCTGGACCGCCCTCGTGACGGTGGCCAAGATCGCCGCGCCCTTCATCCCCTTCATGGCGGACGACATCTACCGCAACCTGGTCCGCTCCGTGGATCCCGCGGCACCCGAATCCGTGCATCTCTGCCCGTGGCCGGTCTGCGAGGAATCCCGCATCGACGCGGCGCTCGAGGCCTCCATGAAGACCGTGATGGACGTGGTGGTGCTGGGCCGGGCCGCGAGAAACGGCGCGAACCTGAAGAACCGCCAGCCCCTGTCCGCTCTGTACGCGAATGGCGTGGAGGATCCGGGCGACACCTATTCCGACATCATCCGGGACGAGCTGAACGTGAAGAGCGTGCGGTTCGTGGACGACATGTCCGCCCTGTCCTCCTACAGCTTCAAGCCCAATCTGAAGACCGTGGGTCCGAAGTACGGCAAGCTCCTCGGCCAGATCCGGGGCATCCTGCAAGCGGAGGACTACGACGGGAACGCCGCCATGGCCGAGCTGCGGGCGAACGGGAAGCTGCATCTGGAGCTGAACGGCGGTGCCGCGGACCTCACCGAGGACGATCTGCTGATCGAGGTGAAGCAGAAGCCCGGATACTTCACGGTGTCCGAGAACGGCGTGTCCGTGGCGCTGGATACCAATCTCACGGACGAGCTGATCGCGGAGGGCTTCGTGCGCGAGGTGATCTCCAAGGTGCAGACCATGCGCAAGGAGGCGGACTTCGTCGTGACGGACCACATCCGGGTCTCCGTGTGCGGCAGTGAAAAGCTGAAGGCCCTGCTTACGGCCTCCCCCGAGGAGCTGAAGTCGGCCACCCTCTGCGACGAGCTGACCTTCGAGCCTCTGACGGACGCTTCGGCTTACGTCAAGGAGTGGGACATCAACGGAGAGCAGGCGTCGGTCGGCGTGGCGAAGATCTGACGCGCGCGGCGGGTTCCTCCGGGTTTGTACGAAAAAAAACAGACCGTGGGGAAACTTGTTGTGGAAGTTGCCGGGAAAAAAATCCCGCGGAGCTATTGATTTCACCGCGGGATTTTGGTATA
>CACYWX010000331.1 GCA_902778205.1 uncultured Ruminococcus sp.
CTCGAGCCGCCCCGGGCCGCCGCGATGGCCGCGCACATGCCCGCCAGTCCTCCGCCCACCACGCATAAGTCGCAGTCGTGATAAATGGTTATCAGCGCCATAAACCGATCCTCCCGCCGCGCCGGAGTCTTCTGAAAACAGCCGCTCCGGACGTTCGTTCTTTGTCCATATTATAGCATGCGCGGGCCGGAATGACAAGACCGACGGGACAAATTTACCGAAAACGCTTGACCTGGATGGGGGAAACGTGTACAATAAAGAAAAAAACGTCAGGAGAATTGTCATGCTCACGCTTCCCTGTGTATTCTCATCCGGCGCACTCTTCCAGGCGGATTCCGTCCTGACCGTTCACGGCACCACCGCCGCCGCGGGTCCGGTCAGGGTCTCCCTGACCGCGAAGGACGGCGCCGTTCTCCATACCGCGGAGACCCTGCCGGAGGAATCCGGACGCTTTTCCGTCACGATCCCGACGCCCGGCCCCTCCTTTGACGGCTATACCCTCACGGTGACGGACGGAGAGGAGACAAAAGCCCTTGAGGACATTCTCTTCGGCGAGCTGTGGCTGGCGTCCGGGCAGTCCAACATGGAGCTGTCCAACACCTTCATCCCCGACGCGGAATTCCTGTACGACTCCGTGGCGGAGAAGAGGATCCGCGTGTTCTCCGTGTCCTATGACGTGCCGGAGAACCGCTTCCCCTGGGACCCCGACGAATCCACCCGGGGCGAATGGATCGGACCGGACAACCGGCGCGGTCTGGCCGGCGTCTCCGCCATGGGCCTGAAATTTGTGGAGCAGATCTATCCCGCCCTGAACCGGAGCCGGGAGGTCCCCGTGGGCTTCCTCAACGCCTCCTGGGGCGGCACGCCCATCACGGGATGGTTTCCCCGGGACGCGGTTCTGGCCGATGCCCACATGACCGCCGTCATGACCCGGACCGGCACCATGCCCGATGCTGAGAAGTGGAACACCCGGGGCGATACCAATTTCCAGCAGCCCACTGCCCAGTATAACCTGAAAATCGCCCCCCTGCACGGTCTGAAGGTCCGCGGCGTGCTCTGGTATCAGGGGGAGAACGAGTGCGGCGGCGAGTTCTGGCAGAAGGCCTACGCCGACTATCTCCGCTTCTATCAGAGAACCTACCGGGACCGCTTCGCCACCGACCCGGAGCGGTTCTTCATGATCTCCTCACTGATTTATCCCTGGACCTACGGGCCCTCCGGCGAGTGCAACCTCGGCTATCTGAACGACGCCTTCGTCACCGTGGCGAAGGAGGCTCCGGACAAATTCATTTCGGTTCCCATCGGGGATCTGCGCCCGGACTGGGGTTATTTCCTGAACAACCACCCCATCCATCCCACCAACAAGTACCCTCTGGCGGAGCGGACCGCAAGACTTGCTCTGGCCAATGTCTACGAAAACCACCCCGAGGCTCCTGCCTTCCTCGAGTCATACCGGATCGAGGACGGGCGGGTGATCCTGACCTTCTCGGGCGGCCCGGTCCGGATCGGGAACGCGCCGGGCGAGCGGGTCCGCGGTCTGTATCTGGCGGGGACGGACGGCGTGTATCTCCCGGCGGAGTGTGAGGTCACCGGAGCGCGGGAGCTGGCGGCGTGGTGTCCCGAGATCCCGGAGCCGGTCCACGCGGCCTACGGCGTTCAGTCCATGGAGCCCATGGTGAACCTGTTCGCCGGGGACTATCCCGTCCTCCCCTTCTTCACCGACCGGGAGAACTATATAAACATCGAGGCGCGCCCCTGGTACGATCCCGCCGCGGCGTCGACCTGGGCGTCGAAGATGCGCGGTGACATCCTGGATCTCTTCTTCCGTCCCGTGTGGAATCCTTCTCCGGACAGCGAGGTCTGCGCCGATCCCGCCTTCCGCTGCGAGGACGACTGCTCGGTCCGGATCGAGGCCGCGGACGGAAACGCCGGGACCTTCGGGGCGTATGTCCGCTCCTATCCCTATCAGCGGCTGGATTTCGGGAAATTCCGCGGCATGCGGGTGAACCTCTTCAACACCGCCGGTCTCACGGCATCCCTGGCGCTGGTGAGGGGGGAAGGGGAGATCGTCCGCCCCTTCCGGAAGACCGGAGAGCTCCGGGGCGGATGGTCCCGGTACGAGGCCGACTTCGGGGATCTTTCGACGGATGCCGTTTTCGACCGCATGGAGTTCCGCTTTGACAGGGAAGGGGAGAACTTCCGCTTCGTCAATCTGGAGCATCCCCGTCTGCTGAAATAAGGGAGGAGCCCTGCCCATGCCGATCCCATCCTCCCCCGAAACCCGGCTCCGGCTCATGACCGGACTGTTCCTCACCCGCGGGGACGAGGTCCTGCTTCTGTACAAGACCTCCGGCCGGGTGGTGAAGGAGGTCTGGTGTCCCGCGGCGGGCGGCCATGTGGAGCCGGAGGAGCTGAAAGATCCCCTCAACTGCGTCCTCCGGGAGCTGAAGGAGGAGACCGGCCTTACCCCGGACTGCCTCACGGGACTGTCCCTGCGGTACCTCACCGTCCGGGCGGGAGACGGGGAGCTGCGCCAGAACTTCTATTATTTCGCCTCCCCGGATCCGGACCGCTTCCCGGACGACGGATCCCTGACCTCCTCGGAGGGCGTCCTCCGCTGGTTCTGTGCGGAAGAGCTGACGGATCTGCCCATGCCCCATTCCGCCCGGGCCGTGCTGGATCACTGGCTCCGGGAGGGGAGGCACACGGATTCCCTCTACGGCGGCATCGCGGTTCCGGAGGGCGTCCGCTTCACGGAACTGACCCGATTCTGATCCACCCCCTGAAAGGCGGTATTCCTTTGATGAAACGCATCCTTGCCACACTGCTCGCCCTCGCCCTGCTTCTGCCGTCCTGCTCCGGAAGGTCGGAGGAGGAACCGGAAGCTCCCTCCGGGACCGTACCGGAGACGGAGGAGACCGAGCAGCCGGAAACCGAGCCTCCCGAGCCCCTGTTCGAGGACTACTATTCCGCCCGGCGGGCCCTGCTCCGGCTGGAGGATCTGGATCTCCCCCTGAAGTATTACACCTCCGAATCCTTCGAGCGGTACAGGGAGGTCCGGGACGAGGTCATGGGCCAGCTGAACAGGGCGGAGGAGGATCAGGGCCGCGTGGAGGAGCTGTACCGGCAGCTTAAGGAGGCCCGGGACGGACTGGAATACGCCCGCGGCGACACCCCCCGGATCTACATCATCAACAACGGCGGCGTGGGCTGGGGCTATTCCCCCTGTTCCGTCGTCGCGGTCAGCGCGGAGAGCGAAAAATACAAGGCCGTGACGGACCAGAACGCGGAGATCTCCCTGCGCGGCAACTCCACCTCCGGGGCGGAGAAGGCTCCCTACAACATCCGCTTCTCGGAGCGCGTGTCCCTGTTCGGCATGGACCGGGGCCGCAAGTGGAGCCTGTTGGCCAACCTCTACGACAAGACCCTCATGCGCAACTACATCGCCTACCATCTGGCGGGACAGATGGGCCTGCCCTATACCTCCCAGTGCCGCTTCGTGGAGGTCTTCCTCAACGGAGAATACCGGGGCAGCTACAACCTGATCGAGCCGATCACCGACGGAAGGGGAAGGGTGGAGATCGACACGGAGAACTACGACTTCATCTTTGAGGTGGACATGAACCGCAACGACGGCTCCTACTACTTCAAACCCCGGCACGGTCAGAGAATGAAGGTGAGCCGCCCGGCGGAGGTGGATGCGGAGGGCAGGGCTGTTCTGAAGGATTTCTTCGATCTCATGGACAAGGCCCTCATGACCCACGATATGGAGGAGTATTCCCAGTACATCGACGTGGACTCCTTCGTGGACTTCTATATCCATTCGGAAATCACCAAATCCATCGACGTCTACGACTTCTCCACCCGGTACTTCATGAAGGGCGGGAAGCTCTACGCCGGACCGGTCTGGGACTACGACCTGTCCATGGGCAACGTGTCGGAGACCTGTTGGGAGGACAAGTATTTCACCTACTGCAATGTCCGGGGCTTCGGCACGAAATCCGGCGACTCCGCGGAGGGCGTCTGGATGGACAACTACTGGTTCCACGAGCTCCTGAAGGATCCCGCCTTCCGGGCCCGGGTGCTGGAGCGGTTTGAGGAGCTCTATCCTCTCATCGAGAACCTATGGACCGACAACGAGCTGGGGCCCTGCCTCATCGACTGGATCCTGTCCCGCTACGGAAAATCCTTCCGCCGCAACTATGACCAGACGGGCTGGCAGGAGCTGGGACGCTATTCCGGCCTGGCGAAGGACGAAACCCTCCCCTTCGGCGAGGAGGTGGAGTGGCTCCGGAGCTGGCTGGAGCGCCGCACCGCCTGGGTGGCCTTCTACCTTCTGGACCTGACGGCGGAGGACTGAACCAGACGTCCGG
>CACYWX010000332.1 GCA_902778205.1 uncultured Ruminococcus sp.
CCAGATGGGAGCGGCTGACGGTGACCACCAGTCCCTCCGTCCGGTCGGACACATGGAGCGGCTCCCCGTCTCCCGGCACGAAGTCTCCGCTCAGCTGATCGAAGGTCAGTTTATAAGCGCCCAGACCCTCGGCGGCATAGTAGAGAAGCTCCTGCGCCGGAACCGCGATGACGCCCGCCCGGACTCTCCGGCCCTCCGCGAAGCCGATGGAGACGCAGAACTCCCCGTTGTGGGACAGGAACTCCTTGGTGCCGTCCAGGGGATCCACGATGAAGACCCCGGCCCGGTTGGTCAGGCGGCCGCTGTCGTCGGGCGTTTCCTCGGACAGGATGTCGTATTCGGGAAACGCGTTCCGGAGCATGGCGGAAATGCAGTCGTTGGAGGTGACGTCGGCGGAGGTCAGGGGGGAGTTGTCCTCCTTGTACTCCAGGGAATAGACGCCGTCGTAGTACTCCATGATCCGCTCCGACGCCTCCCGGGCCGCGTCCAGCATAACGGGGAGCAGGCGGTCCAGATCCCAGTCCGTCTCGAGCGCCACCCGAACCAGAATGTCGGCGCAGTCCTCGGCGGACTGGGCGGGCAGGAAGGTGATGTCCGGCCGCACCGGCTGCTCGTAGGGCGCGGATACGCCGGTGAAGCTCCGGAGCTCTCCGGCATAGGCCTTTTTGTAGAGGCCCTTCGGGTCCCTCGCGGCGCAGGTCTTCACGTCGGCGGCCATCCAGACCTCGTAAAAGGCGGCGGCGGGGGAGATGATGTCCCTGGCCTGACGCCGGTCCGCTTCGGTGGGGGAGATGGTGCAGACGATGACGGTCTGACCGGAGGCCGCGGCGGTTTTGGCCAGCTCTGCAATGCGCCGGAGATTCTCGTGCCGGTCCTCGGGTGAGAAGCCCAGTTCCTGACAGAGGCCGGTGCGCACCGTGTCCCCGTCGATCATCAGGGCGGCGTGTCCGGCGGAAAGCAGCTTTTTCTCAGCCAGGGCGGCGACGGTGGATTTGCCCGAGCCGGACAGCCCGGTCATCCAGAAGACGGCGGGCCGGGATCCGGTGATTTTCATGCGGTCGGCGGATGACGCCCGGGAGAGATAGGGGGTGAGGTTGTCCGTCATGGGACGAAGCCCTGCCTTTCCACAATAATACAAACTACATTATAATCTATCCCCGGAGCTTCTGTCAAGGAAGGCCGGTAAAAAGAATTGAATACGCGCGGAAAACGGCAAAAATGGACCGGCGGACAGGGCGATCCGGATTTTGAGAGGAGGGCGGCATGACGTATCGTGCGGGGTATCGCAGAAGAGGATCGGAAAAAACGGAGATCATGCGGGAGAGCGCCGTTCCGGGGAGCCGCACGGACCGGGAAGAGAGGCTGTTCTTCTCGGTTGGAATCCTGGCCGTCGCCCTGTCGCTGGCGCTTCCGCTGTCCCGCGCCGGGGAAGAGGATCGGACGGTTCCGCGCGAGGCGGTGGCGGTCATGAGCACGGCCCTGGATGCCGGGGAGCCGGAGAACCCGGAGGAGAACGAAAGCCAAAGCGTGTCGGCGTCCGGGACGGATTCGATCTACGACGAGATCGGGCGGTTTTTCGCGCGGCTTCTCACCGGCGGCTGACTGGGAGCACTTCTCCGGCTTGGGGCGGCGGTGTGGACTCACGAGGAAGGGCATCTTCTGGCGGCGCGGCTCCTCGGGATCCCGCTGAGGAGAGGTTCTGGCGGCGCGTTCGGGATCCGGCTGACCTTCGACTTCTCGCGGCAGGGCTACGGGCGGGAGGCGGCGGTGCATCTGGCGGGACCTCTGGCCGGGATCGCGGCGGCGGCTCTTACGGCTGGGATCCGGGAGGATTTCGCCGCGGTGAACGCCGGTCTTGCCCTGGTGAATCTGCTGCCGCTCGAGGGCTTCGACGGGGGAGGCATCCTGCGCTGTCTGCTTCTGACGCGGTGCGGACCCGTATATGCGGAACGGGCGGTCCGCATGGTGTCCCGGGCGGCGCGGTGCGGGATGTGGCTTCTGGCGGTGCGGCTCGCTCTGCTGCCCGATCCGGACGCCGGACTGCTGTTCTTCGCTGTGGGGGATCTGTGCAGGACGATGAACCGGCGGGGGTAAACGTCAGGTTGTGGAATCCGTCAAAAAACATCGAAGAATCTTATGGAAAATACCAGTGGAAAACAGTTTATTTTTGTACTATAATTATTTTGTTACATTGTACCCGCCGGATTATCAACGGATGGGCAAACGATCAAGGAGTTGACGAGATGAACAAAACAAAGCTGACGTCCCTGCTGCTGGCCCTGCTGATGACGCTGCCGGCCTTCGCCGCGGGATGCTCCGAGAGCTCGGAGAACAACACGGATACGAAGGACGCCGGGACCGTCGCCTCCGCCGGGGACAACGGAGCGGTCGAGGCAGAGGCGGAGGAGGAAACCGTATTCACCCGGGCCATGGTGAAGGACGATCTGCCGGATGACCTCGACTTCGGCGGCCAGGAGCAGATCATTCTTGCCCGCACCAAGGCATGGTTCGAGGGCGAGATGTTCGTGGAAGAGCTCAACGGCGAAACGCTCAACGACGCGGTCTACAACCGGGACATCACGGTCGAGAACCGTCTGAACTGCGTGATCAACTACAACCTCCAGAGCGACACCAACGGCGTGGTCAACAAGAACGTCACCGCCGGCGCGGACGAGGTTGCCATCCATGTGGGCTCCGCCGTCGACACTGTCCAGTACGGCGTGAACGGCAACTATTATAACCTGCTCGGCGAGCACCCGATCTACCTGAACCTCAGCCAGCCCTGGTGGAGCCAGTACTACACCCAGCAGGAATCCATCATGGGCAAGGCCTTCTTCGCCACCGGCGACCTGTTCACCTCCCTGATCAAGCTGTCCTTCGTCACCTACGCCAACATGAAGCTGGTGAACGACTATCAGGTGGAGAATCCCTACGAGCTCGTCCGGTCCGGTCAGTGGACCTTCGACAAGGAGATGGAGATGGCGTCCCTGGTCCACGAGGACAAGAACGGCAACGGCGTCCGGGACAAGGCCGACAGCTACGGCATGACACTGGCCGGCATGATCGGTCTGGACGTGTACTGGTCCGCCTTCGACCTGACCATCTGCGAGAAGGACGCCAACGACATTCCCTCCTTCTCCGTGGACGAGGAGAAGATGTCCGCCGTTCTGGAGAAGCTCTACTCCTACTACGTCGACTGCGAATACTGCTGGTGCCCGCCGAACCCGGATTCCGACAAGGAACAGGACGAGGTGGCTCAGATGCTGGCCGAGGACCGCATCCTCTTCACGCCCCTGCGCATCATGCATACCGACCAGATCCGCGACATGGAGAGCCCCTACGGTCTGATCCCGCTGCCGAAGTGGAACGAGGAGCAGAGCAACTACTACACCTTCGTGCACGACCAGTATTCCATCGGCGGAATTCCGGTGTCCGTGCAGGATCCGGCCATGACCTCCGCGGTGATGGAGGCCCTGGCGGCGGAATCCTACCGCTATGTGACCCCCGCCTACTACGACGTGGTCCTGAACGGCAAGTACCTGCGCGACGCGGACTCCTCCGAAATGCTCGAGCTGGCCATGGCCGGCGTCAAGATCGACTTCGGCTGGATTCACACCTACTCTCTGGGCTCCTGCTCCCAGGGCCTGCTCCGCGAGATCCTCTACAACTCCAAGAGCTCCAATTTCTCCTCCGTCTATAAATCCAAGCAGAAGGCCTTCGCAAAGATGATGAGCAAGCTGGTGGAAAAGGTCGAGAAGATCGATCACTGATCCCCGGCGAATCCGGAATAACAATCCCCGGCTGTCCTCAACAAAAGGACGGCCGGGGCATTTTGTTCTGTTTGAACGCCTTCCGTTACAGCTCTCCGCCCGGGACGCCGTTGTACAGGATCCCGTCCTCCGTGAACTCCACAACGGGGAAGCATTCGTCGGAGTAGGCAGGGTACCGCTCGGGACTGGGCACGTTGATGTAGAGGATCCCGTCCCGGCGGTCTGCCCGGAAGGTGTGGTGATGTCCCTGAAAGACCGCACGGACGCATCCGGAGTCTGCCAGCAGCTCCCGGACCTCTTCACTGTTCTGCAGGCGGAACCATTCGTCGGCGGGATCGCCCGGGTCCCAGTGGACGCAGTTGTGGGCGAATACCACGGTGGGGACCGGATTCTTCAGCTGCTCCTCCAGCCACTTCAGCTGCTCGGCGTCCAGAATGCCGCGGCGCCAGTCGAAGTTGTCCGCGGAGTAGTGGGAGCCGTCCGGGTTGACGTTGGTGTCCAGCAGGATGAAGCGCGCGCCGCCCGGGGTGAAGCTGTCATAGACGCGGCTCAGCCCCGTGACGGAGCGGTACTCGTCGTCGGTGAGCTGCTGGAATTCGTGGTTGCCCGGCACCATACGGACCGGAAAGCCGTATCCGCTCCACAGGGAGATCATGTCCGAGAGCTGGGAGGCTTCCTCCCGGGCGTCACGGGCCGGCTGGATGTTGTCTCCCAGGGATACGGCGAAGGACACGCCCGCCTGCCGGAACCGCTCCAGTCCCCGGCACAGATCCTCCATGGAACGGCCGCCGAAGCCGCGCTCCGGGAGCCCCGGGAGATTGGCGTGCAGATCGGAAAACAGACCGAATCGGATGGGTGTCATGGCCTCTCCCTTCCGCCGGATCAGAGGACCCGGCCTTCAAAGTAGTCCCGCCAGATCTCGTCGGAGAACCAGGATTCGTCCCCGTGGTTCAGACAGAGGTTTTCAATCACGCCGCGTCCGCCGTTCTCTCCCACGGACAGGACGGTGTTGCGGTTGGTCTTCGTTTTGAACCCTACCTTGGGGTTTTTCACCAGACTGCCGAAGCGCCCGTCGCACCGGATCAGGGTCTGAGGGCCGCCGCGGTCGGTGTACCAGAAGGCGAAGCAGTTCGTCAGGATGTCCCGCACGTTGTCGCCGAACCGGAAGCCGGAGCCGAACTGGTCGCTGTAGCAGAAGTTCATCCAGTTGTTGCCGCAGAGGTCCCGGAAGCCGCAGCTGTTCTCGTAGTCCGTGTTGTCGGAGGTGTAGAGGGGATGGAGGTTGCGGAGGCTGTTCCCGGCGGAGTGAAGATCCACGCCGATGAACACGTTGGCGATGCGCATGTTCGTGAAGGTGTTGTCGTAGCCCTCCACCAGCACGCCCACGGAATCGGTGCCGCCGGTCCCCACGATGTTGACGGAAGAGATGTCCGCGTCGGAGGAGCCGGAGTTGGCCCCGTGCTTGATGTGGATGCCCACCTTCGCGTGCTTGATGGAGACGTTCCGCACGGCGGTCTCCCGGCCGGAATCGATGGAGACGGCTTTGGCCCGCCCGTTCCCGTCGATGACGCCGCCGGAGAGGGAATAGTTCGATCCGTTGATGGTGATGGAGTTGTATGGCTCCTCGCCGCCCAGCCGGATCATGGCCTCGTCACAGTCCCAGTCGTCCGCGGCCTGCACGACGGCGTAGTTCGCCAGCTCCAGATCCACGCTTTTCCGCGGATCGGCGGGGGTGCAGACGGGCTTTCCGATCCGGTAGAGTCCGTCGGGCAGATAGACGGTGCGGTTGGGATTGGCATCGATGAGCTTCTGCAGATCGTCT
>CACYWX010000333.1 GCA_902778205.1 uncultured Ruminococcus sp.
AGTAGGTGAAGAACGGCGACGCGGCCCGGCTGTCGAACCGGATCTCCGCCCGCTTCTCCACGGCCAGCCGGACGGCCTCCTCATTTCCCAGGGTCCGCGCCCTCGATTCCCCCTGCACATAGGGCAGAGCCCAGTCGTAGCCGTAATTGGGGTATCCGAGGCTGTAGGCCGATCCCTCCGCCTCGGTCAGCGCGTAATCCGCCACCCGCCTCACCTCGTTCAGAGGAGCCACGGCCATGGGAGGACCGTAAGTGTACCCCCATTCGTAGGTCATGAGCAGGGCGTCGTCGGAGGCATCCACCAGCAGGCCGTAGTCGTGGCCCCGGTACAGAAGCCCCTCCTGCCCCGCCGAGGTCTTGGGAGCCAGAGAGACGTAAACCGGGATCTCCCCGTCCAGCGCGTTCCGCACGCCCCGGATGAACTCCGCGTAGGCCCCGGCATACTGCGCCGGGATGTACTCGAAGTCCATGTCCACGCCGCCCCAGCCCTCCGCCCGTACGGTCCGAACGAGACTGTCCGTCACCCGGGCGGCGAAATCCGGATCCCCCAGCACGGCCTCCACCAGCTCGGAGGAGAAGGTCCCCCGCTCGGAGAGGGAGGTCAGGGTCAGCACCGGCGACGCTCCGTACCGGCGGGCCAGCGGGATCAGCTCCGTGCCTCCCGGCGGCGGAATCAGCTCCCCGTCGTCCCGGATCCCCCAGGAAAACACCATGAGGCGGGAGAGATAGGGCAGCGACCGCAGAAGCGTCTCCCGGTCGATCCAGGGATAGGCGTAGCCGGACACCTCGATCTCCCCGAAGGGTCTGGGACCGAAGGAAATATTCAGCTCCTCGCCGGGATAGATGAAGTCCCCGCCGTCGAGGATCGGGTTGTTCCGCCACAGCTCCCCGACGCTCACTCCGTACCGGGCGGCGACGGAGGTCAGGGTATCCCCGCCCGATACCACGTGGAGGACCTCCGGCTCCAGAATGACGAGGTCCTCTCCCACCGCCAGCCGTTCCGGATCCGGGAGCAGATTGTCCGCGATGATCCGGGACGGGGTGGTTCCGAACTGACGGGCCACGGAGAAAACCGTATCTCCCCGCGCCGTGGTGTAGATCCGCACAGAAACCGCCTTCCGACGGCCGGGCATTCCTCACGCGGCGGCCGTCCTTTTGATAATGGCACAGTCTATGCGGTCCCGGTTCTTCTCATGCGCGGGGATCCGGCGCTCAGGCCTTATTTCAGGAAGATTTCCAGCACGGGAATGTCCGCGCCGAGGGGCTTGTAGATCGGAAGCGGGATGTCCACGGTCCGGTTCTCGGCGTTGTAGGAGAAGCGCATTTCCGAGGCGTCGGAGAGGATCTGGATATAGTCCACGTGCTCGGCCACCTCGCCGGTGAGGCGGATCTTGCCGAAGGGCCAGGAGTACATATGGAGGTACAGCCGCTTCGTTTCGGGATTGTAGGTGTAGCGGCAGTCCCGGGGGCACTCGAACTCCAGCGGAGCCTGGGTGCAGCCGTAGATAGAGCGGGCGTGGCGCTTCATCCATCTGCCCATGCCGCGCAGCCGCTCGTAGGCTCTCTCGTCGAATTCGCCGCGGCCGGTGGGACCCACGTTCAGAAGCAGGTTGCCGCCCATGGACACGCTGTCGATGAGCATCTTCAGAAGCTGGTCCACGCTCTTCCAGCTCTGCTCGTCCCGGTAGTAGCCCCAGGAGCCGGAGAAGGTGTGGCATCCCTCCCAGACTACGGGCACGCCGTTCACCGTGTACCAGCCGTCCGGCATGTACTGCTCCGGCGTCTTCACGTCCTGGTCGATCTGCAGGCGGTCGTCGATCATGATCTTCGGGTTGATGGCGCGGATCTTTCTGATCAGCTCCTCGCTGCGCCAGACCTCCTTCCCCTTGCCCGGGAAGCGGTCGGACGCGCCCACGGAGAAGTCGAACCAGATGATGTCCACGGGATCGTACCGGCGGAGCAGCTCCTCCGTCTGATTGTGGAGGTAATCCACGTAGCGGCTCAGATCCCGGTCCTTGTCCTGCGCGATGTATTCGGCGTTGTCCCGCATGGGATGGCAGGAGTCTACGGTGTAGTCCGGGTGATGCCAGTCCAGAAGGGAGTGATAGAAGCCCGTGCGCAGTCCTCTCGAGCGGAAGGCGCCCACCATGGGCGTCAGAATATCTTTGCCGTAGGGGGTGTTGGTGGACTTGTAGTCGGTATAGGCGGAATCCCAGAGGCAGAAGCCCTCGTGATGCTTCGTGGTGATGACGAAGTACTTCATGCCCGCGTCCTTGGCGGCTTCGGCCCAAAGATTCGGGTCGTAGAGATCGGGGTCGAAATGGCGGAAGTACTTGTCGTACACCTCTGTCGGGATGCGCTCATGGTTTTTCAGCCACTCGTGACGGGCGCCGAGCGCGTACAGCCCCCAGTGGATGAACATGCCGAAGCGGTCGTGGGTGAACCAGCTGGTGTCGCCCGGCGTGGGTGCCGGTTTGATCAGGGTCAGGTCTTCCAGTCTCATAGATACCTCCATCTCAGGCGTTCTGCCGATGCGGTCTCCGCGCGGAAAGGCGTTCTTCCCGTCCGGAGCCGGATTATTTCGGTCCCGGGAGCGTCTCCCGGATTGTCATAAGATTACCATATTCCGCCCTAGTTTTCAAGTGCTTTTTGTAAGTTTTTATCAATTGCGCCGTTGCCCCGGTCTTACCGGAGGAAGATTTTCTTTTCGCCGCAAAGTATTCACGGGAACGCGGAACCGTCGCAAAATATAAAAACTGCCCGGCCGTTGGGGGGAACGAACCGGACAGCCCGACGCCTTTCGACGCCGTTAGCTCGAGCTAACAGCATTATACTCCGGCAGCACTCGTTTGTCAAGCCCCTGCGCGTAATTTCCGGAATCTTTTTTCCCGCCGTCCGAAGCGGGGGAGTTTTTTAATAAACCGTAAATTCCGGCTCCTCCGCCTTGCAATCGGTCTTCCCGTGTGGTATAATAATGAACCGTGAAACAAAGCACAATAGCTCGTGAATCAAGGCCATACCAGCCGGGGGAGCAGCGGGTCCCTGTACTCGAAGTCCGCTACAGCGAGGGTGGATTCCCGTTCCGAGGGCGGAGCTTGTGCGGTCTGAATCATACGGAATGTGTTGACGAATGGGTCTTGCGCGATTCGCGGCTGTGAACCATGTCAGGTGGGGAACCAAGCAGCATTAAGCAGTGCAGCGGATGCGCCGCAAGGCAGCCTGTTCCGAGCAGGAAATGTGATGGCGCGTGCGATCCTTCGTTCGAAGTTCGGGTGTATGGTCTTGATTTGCGGGCTATTGTGATTCTTGGTTCTTTTTTTGCCTGGAGGCCGTGCGATGCATCAGACGCTGTACAGAAAATACCGCCCGCGCACCTTCGACGGCGAAGGCGGCGTGGTCGGACAGGAGCACGTCACCTCGGTCCTGCAGTACGAATGCGCCCACGACAAGCTGTCCCACGCATATCTGTTCTGCGGTCCCCGCGGCACGGGCAAGACCTCCTGCGCCAAGATCCTGGCCAAGGCCATCAACTGCGAGCATCCGGTGAACGGCAATCCCTGCGGGGAGTGTTACGCCTGCACCTCCATCGACGCAGGCGCGGCTCCGGACGTGACGGAAATGGACGCCGCCTCCAACAACGGCGTGGACACCATCCGGGACCTGCGGGAGGAGATCTCCTTCACCCCGGCGGCCCTGAAGAAGCGGGTCTACATCGTGGACGAGGTGGTGAACGAGTTGATAGTTGACAGTTAACAGAAAAAAATAACTAGATGGAATTTAAGTACATACTGATATTTGCGGCATCGTGCGTGGTGGCAGCAGCCCGGAAGGTGGGTTGCAGCACGGGCGAGATGTACCGACGCATGAAGCGCGTGGGACTCATCCATGGATTCATCATACCAGGATACGAGGCACTGCACACGCAAAGCCGTGATTATGTGACAGATATCACCCTGCAGGCATTGGACAATTGGGAGAAGAAATAGGCAATCGCATTATGATACGAGTATATCACGGTAGCAACGAATCCATACTTCCGTAAGGTAAAGGAGTCTGTTAATACAAACGCTTTGTGGCATTTCAATCCGCATAGTGACGATGACAAGGTGAGGGAGAAAAAGCTCATAGAAGAGATTGGAAAAGAAAATTATGTATTTAATGCGTAATATTATGCCCTACACAGATTTCTCAGAGATAGATAACCTTCATTCCGAGTGGTCGAGGATGGAGAAGGCGGCCTGGTTGGGTTGGCTGTCTGGAGAGCAGGCGCGGCTTACAGGGCTGGCGAATCAGTTCTCGCTGTATATCTATACTAAAGGGGGCATCATGAATGATTCAG
>CACYWX010000334.1 GCA_902778205.1 uncultured Ruminococcus sp.
AGGCGATTTGGCGGGCTCGTGCGGTCAGGCGGGGCAACGCTCCTCCCGGTGAAAGACAGCCCACAACGCCGCTGTGCGCGCTCACGGAGCAGTGGGAGACCCCGTCACGATTCGTTACGCCGTCTCGATGGAAACATCGACACAGAATGGAAGCGGTGACAGATCGATACCCCCTAACGATTCGTTAGGGGGTATCAAGGCCAATAAGGATAACGATCCATACGGCCTCGCGATTCGCGAGGGGGTATCAACATCAGAATCGAGTGGGGGACGAACGAAACGTTAGGTGCCCACTTGAAGAGAGCCTTAGAAACTGCATCAAGCGGAGGCGTCACATTTCGTTACGCATCCAAAAGTCAATCCTGTCAACACCGTATTCATAAGTAGCAAAACGGCGGGACGAATACCGTCATTTGTACTGACGGAAAGCCCTCCGTCTGTCCGCCCCGTTCGGGCGATTTGGCGGGTTTGAGCGGTCGGGTAGGGCAAACGCTCCCACCCCTCGGAGAAGCCCGACACAGGCCGCTGTCGGGGCACACGGGCGGGCACAGAAACGAAACTAGGCGACGGTTTCTCAAACGGGATCCCGCCGCCTTTTTTCTATTTTGTTATGCTCTCCGGCAGATCTCCGATGAGGTCCGTGGCAGCTTTGAACCGGCTGATGCCGTACCGGTTTTCCCGGATCAGGATCGTCTCCGGGAACAGGGAGAGCAGCTTCCTGCCGAAAACGGTAGAGCCGAAATAGGCGTCGAAATTGACAACGGGGAGCACGACCCAGTCGGAGTCCTCCGTGTGGTGGACAGCGTAATACTTGATCAGCGTCTCCGCCGTTTCAAACGGAAGATCGGCGGGGAGCCGTTCCTTCAGCTTTCGGACGGTCTCCCGGGGCAGTTCAAAGTCCCGGTTCCGAAGCGGTCCGAGTTCCGCGGCATCAGCGAGTACGTCGTCAAACCGGAGGCCCCATGCGGAGAGCGTCGTCGGCGTGAACAGCGGGACCTGCATATGCACGACTTTGTCCCGCCATGCGCCGTCAAACCCGGATGACAGTGTCTGGCAATTCACAAGCGCTTTTTTGCTGACAGAATCCGGGTGCTCCTGCGCATAGTGGCAGAGATTGTGCACATGACGGCAGAACCAGCCCGTTCCGTCTTCGTCCACCAGAGCAGGGAAGACTTCATGCAGTTCCGGAAAAGCTGTCCGGAATTGCCACTCTCCGGACTTTTTCCTCTTGTCGGGCACGCTGCACCAAGCGAGCAGAGCTTCCCGTGCCCGCTGAAAATTCGGGCTTCCGCCGTCAAACATGAATCCTCTCGCAAGGATCGTCAGGACCCGGCGGAGTCCTTCAAACTGCATGAGCATGTCGAAGGTGAACCGTCCGAGGTAGGTATTGTCCCGCTTTCCGGTGGATGCATAGACTGGCGGATCGGTATAAGCGCGGAATTCCTCAAGCTCATTGAGCATACCGTTTCACCTCCTTCACCGCCAGATCGGGGATCAGCTCCCAGAGCAGATTCCGCTTGCCGAGCGCGACCAAGACCCGGACCGCGTTCTTCGGCTTCACCAGTCCGGTGAGGAGCTCTCTGCATTCCGCGGCGACTGCGGAGCGGTAGTACTGGGACGACGCGCTCTCCACATACGCCCACATCATTCGGGAGAACGCGGGCGAGTCCTGATCCCGGAACAGTTCCTTCCGATCCGTCGCGCGGTTCTCGTCGTCAATGTCACAGATCAAATCTCCGAGGATCCGGTACCCGCCCGCGCGGAAATCGGAGAATAGTCCGAAGTATTCCTCGAATTCAGGCAGAGATTCTCCGAGAAAGCCGAGGCGTTCGTCCGCATCCATCAGATGCCATGAATGGACTGTCAAGTCCTTCCGGATTTCAGAGACCCGTTCCGGGGAGAGTTCCGACAAACCTGCATACAGTTCGTCGGAGTCCCAGTCCTCCTCCTGCCCGCGGGCATACAGGATCCGGTCGATATCGCTCTGCTTTGTTTTCTGTTTGATTGGCGCACGGCAGGTCCGGATACGGTTCAAGACCGCTTCGTAGTCCCGGATCAGGTCAGATGCAGAGGAGAGAAGAACCGGGTCGAGCTTGTCTTTCCACCCTTCTGCTTCAGCGAACGCAAAGAGGTCACTGTCCTTTGCGGGCTTGCCCTTGATCTTCGGAGTATTTTTCCGAAGCATTTCCGCAAGGTACGGCAGCCGCTCCACGTTGGAGGTGACGGCATTCCAGTCGGTAGCGTTTATGAAGTGCTTCATCTTCTGTTTTGCCGTCGGCTCATACCACGCGTTGTCGCCATCATCGTCCAGAAGGGCTTTATACTGTAAGAAAACGCTGTTGGAGCCACCCTTCTGCCTTCCGAGGTATGCACTGAGATCCGGCTTCACACCGCTTTTTGCGGAATCGATCTCAAGTCCGGTCAGGATGGCCAGCGTCTCGGTTTCTTCACGGGCTTTCTGACGTGCTTTGGCGTCCGAGTTCTCATCGTAAGCCACGATGCTCCTGCGGAACGCGGCGTTGCAGATCTGTCCGACGCGGGAGGAGAAGGTATCCTGGACGGTGACAAAGCGGTCGTGCCAGTCACGCGCGTCCCGGATCACCGGTTCCTCGGCGGGGATATACAGCAAAGGCAGGTTGTCTATATTATCCAGCCTGTCAAACTCGTAGTTCCGGCTGACGCATTCGTTCACCAGCGGGTCGGCAATGGTTTTGATCATGTCGCCGTCGTAGTCCGCGCCGCCGAGCCGTTCCGCCGCCAGCATCGCCGCATCCACCATGACAACGCCGTGGAGGTGTCCGATGTAGTGCTTCCGCATCTGTTTTGTTTTTCCGAATGTGGTGAGACAGATTTCCTCGTTGCGGGCGATATGCGGATTGCGGAGAAGGGTGCACGTTCTACCGGATTCATACATCGCGCCGGGCGAATAGAACGCATTCTTATTGAATGCTTGTTTGAATGTCTGTTTGAAGAAAACCTCATGCCCGTGGTCGGACAGATCGGGATGCTCCATCAGCAGAATCAGCAATTCCAGCAGGTCACCGGAGAGATAACGGTTGTCTCCCGCGACGATCAGCCGTCCTCGCACATACTGATCCATCACATGCTCCGCCGCGTCAGCAAGTTCCTTCGTGCAAACCGGTTCGTTTACCAGCAGGGGATTCTTTTTTACCGCGCGTCCGAGGGGCGTGTCCTGTTCAGAAAAGTACCGGATCCGCGTGTCGGGGTTGGCTGTGAGATCGTAATACCGCTGCTCTGTCGCTTTCGTGATCCAGTTCCGCGGATCGTCTGATGGCGCGTGATCCCATCCGTCCGGCAGATCGGCGGGACGGAATTCCTCGGCGGTCATGGAAAGGGTGCAGAGGAACTGATAGTTCAGTTCTGTAAATCCTTCCGTCCGCGGTTTATTCGTCCCCGTCACATACAGGGCGTGGTCGTACTTCAGGAGCGCGGCGAGGTAGTCGTCCCAGGTCATCTCGTTCTCCGTCAGCCAGCCGTATCCCTTGAACATGCTCTTCGAGAGGATGATCTCTATCTCGGAAATCGGATGGGAGACGCCGAAGATGTCGGTGACAACGGAGCATCCCGCGCTCATCAGGAAGTCCTTGAAGTCTACCTCGTGCAGCATGCCCTTGACGAACGGCAGCCGGACCTGGAACGAAGAGTGAATGTGTTTTCCCGAGAGCTTCTTATCAATCGCTTTCGCATACTGCTTCGAAATCAGTCCCTCGCCGTCGAAACGCGTGACGTCGATTGTCTTTCGCGTCTCGATGCGGCGGTAGGTCTTCATGCCGTCCCGGAGCGCGCCGCCCTTCACGGTGATAACGCGGGCATCGGTGCTGTATTTCGGATTGTCTACGACAATGACACGGTGCGGAGAAACGAGGTCGAGTCCGTCGATCCGCGTACCGCCGGAGAGCATCAGTCCGTTGTATGCGTACAGCTTCGACAGCTGGCACCGTCCGATTTCCATATCGAGCATGATGCGGCGGCGTACTTCATCCGCAATGTCTGCGCGGAGAAAAGACAGTCTGGCCTGACGGCTCATACTGCCGGAACGCTCAAACGCGACGTAGGGGCGCGGACCCGAACCGAAGTCCAGCGTGATCCCTTCCGGTCGAAACATGGATTCCGCTTTTCGCGCTCTCTCCTCACCCCGCGGAGACGAAGCTGCGGAGAAGATCCGGTCGAAGTCGACGAAGAAGAGGATGTCGGACAGATACGTGATGACCCTTTGCGTGCTTCGAGGTTCTCTGTTCAGGGCAAGCATGATCTGATAGAAGAGCGCGCAGTCGTCCTGCAGTTCGGATGCGCCGCGGGA
>CACYWX010000335.1 GCA_902778205.1 uncultured Ruminococcus sp.
GTCCGCGGTCTCGTCGTACTTGTCCACGTCGGACACCAGGGCGATGTCCTCCAGGAATTCCACCAGCGACGGCTCCTCCGCCTGCTCCTCGTAGGCCCGGGCCGCGGAAACCAGCTCGCCGATGTTGTTCAGCCGCTCCTCACGCTCAGACGCATCGGGCATTTCGGCCAGCATCCGGTTGTACCCGGTTTCCTCGGCTACCAGCTCGATGAGGCCGGACACGGAGGTCTGATCCGCCGTTTCCCGGAACCGGTCCATCATGTAGACGAAGTTCACCATCTGGTTGGCGGTGGCGGAGGAGATGGCGGGATAGCGCTTGACCCGGCGGAGGAATTCCAGGAGGGGACAGCCCTCCTCGTAGGCCAGGGCCTCGGCCACCTGTATGGACTTGTCCCCGATGCCCCGGCGCGGCGTGTTGATGATCCGGCGCAGGCGCAGATCGTCATTGGGATTGTGGATCAGGGCCAGATAGGCGATGATGTCCTTGACCTCCATCCGCTCGAAGAAGCGCATGCCGCCCAGCATCCGGTAGGGGATCCCGGACTTGGCGAAGGCCTGCTCGATGGACCGGGACTGGGCGTTCATGCGGTACAGCACGGCGTAGTCCTTGTAATGACCGCCCTCCGCCACGCCGCTCGCCACGATTTCGGCGATGTAGCGGGCCTCGTCGTTCTGACTGCCCAGGTGCTTGATGACGATGGGGCTTCCCTCCTCGCCGGCGGTCCAGAGGGTCTTGCCCAGACGCCCCTCGTTGTGGGAGATGATCCCGTTGGCGGCCTTCAGGATGGTCTGAGTGGAGCGGTAGTTCTCCTCCAGACGGATCACGACGGTGTTATCGTAATTCTTGTCGAAGTTGAGGATATTCTCGATGACCGCGCCGCGGAATTTGTAAATGGACTGGTCGTCGTCGCCCACCACCATGATATTCTTATATTTGGCGGAGAGGAGCAGGGTCAGCTCCAGCTGGGCGGCGTTGGTGTCCTGATACTCGTCCACGCATACGTAGCGGTACCGGTTCTGCAGGAGTCTGCGCACGTCCTCGCTCTCAGTCAAAAGGCGCACGGTCTGCATGATGATGTCGTCGAAGTCCAGCAGGTTCTGGGTCTTGAGCTTTTCCGCGTAAAGCCGATAGATCTGGGCGATCTGGCGGTATTTCACGTCGCCGCCGGCCTTTTCCGCGTATTCCTCCGGGCCGATGAGCCTGTCCTTGGCCCGGCTGATGGCGTTCTGCACCGTCCGGACCGGGAGCATCTTGTCGTCGATGCCCAGCTGCTTCATGCAGAGGGTGATCTGCTTCTTGGAGTCGTCGGTATCGCAGATGGTGAAGGACCGGTCGTAGCCGATCTGATCCCCGTACCGGCGCAGGATCTGCACGCAGACGGAGTGGAAGGTTCCGGACCGGATCTCCGAGGCCTCCTCGCTGTCCTCTCCGAAGACGGAGGCGATGCGGGATTTGATCTCCCTCGCCGCCTTGTTGGTGAAGGTGATGGCCATGACCTGCCAGGGCTCCGGGGGATTGACGGCGAACCGGGTCAGATATTCGCCCAGCTCCTCATGGAACAGGGATCCCGCCTCCCGGAGGGCCTCCACGTCCGCCTCCGTGATCTCTTCGGGAACGGCGTCGGAACGGTAGGCGTCCCCGTAGCGGATGATGTGGGCGATGCGGTTCACAAGGACGGTGGTCTTGCCGCTTCCCGCTCCGGCGAGGATCAGAAGAGGCCCGTTCACCTGGTACACCGCCTCCCTCTGGCGGTCGTTCAGCTTGTCGTAATACTGGTCAAACAGCGCTCTCTTCGCGGAAAGATACGCTTCTCTCAATTGTATTCCGGTCATGGTAATACGCTCGCTTCTTAGGATAATTCACAATAGATTATACCACAGAACGGCGCCGTTTTCAAGTGATACTCACACAACATTTTCGACGCGGATCGCCCGTTTCCGGGAAAACTGCCCAAAACCTCCGCGTTGTTCACACAGCGTCCACAATTATGTGCTATGATGTGACTGAATTCCGTACGGAGGATACGATATGGACAGCATTTCACTGACGCTCAGCGTCCCCGTGAAGGACAGCTTCGACCTCATCGTCTGCGGCGGCGGCATCGCCGGCTGCGCGGCGGCTCTGGAGGGCGCACGGCTGGGACTGAAGACCCTGCTTCTGGAGAAGAGCTGTCTTCTGGGAGGACTGGCCACCATCGGGCTGGTCAATTACTATGAACCGCTCTGCAACGGACGGGGTGTGCAGGTGCTGAGAGGGCTGGCGGAGGAATTTCTGCTCCTCTCGATCCGGTACGGCTACGACACCCTGCCCGGAGTATGGAAGAACGGCCGGCCGGCTGAGAAGACCGAGGTCCGGTATCAGACGGAGTTCGATCCGTATCTCTTCGGCATGGCTCTCTGCGAACGGCTGACGGACGAGGGCGTGACCATCCTCTTCGACTGCGCCGCCGCTCAGCCCGTGATCGAGGGAGGCGTCTGCCGGGGAGTCATGACGGACTCGAAATCGGGCTTTGCCTTCTACGCCTGCCGCCAGCTGGTGGACGCCACGGGGGATTCCGAAATGGCCGCCAAGGCCGGAATGCCCACAGCAGACGGGAAGAATTATTTCAGCTATTTTCCCCGCACCATCACCCTGGACTCCTGTCGGGAGGCGGCAGAATCCGGGCGGATCAACCGGGCCGTCCGGACCGTGCCCGGCGGAGCGGCCGATCTCTACGGGGGAGGCCAGACCGCGGACATGCCTCTTTATTACGGCGCGTCGGCGGAGAACACCAGCGACTATCTGATCCGGAATCAGAAGCTGGTGCTGTCGAAATTCCGGGACGGGGACCGACAGAGCCGGATGCTGATCATGACGCCCATGATGCCCCAGTTCCGCTGTATCCGCCGGATCGAGGGGGACTACACCATGACGGAGGACGACGCTTACCGTCACTTCCCCGATTCCGTCTGCGCCATCAACGACTTCGACCGGAGGGACTTTCTGTTTGAGGTTCCGCGCTCCGCCATGACGAGGAAAGGCTTTGACAACATCACGGCCGCCGGACGGTGCGTCTCCGCCGAGGGCTACGCCTGGGACGCGGTCCGCGTGATCCCCGCCGCCGTCGCCACCGGTCAGGCCTCCGCCCACATGGCGGCCCGGGCGGTGCGGGAGAAGAAGCCGGTGTGGGACACGGATCTTGCGGCTCTGCAGTCCGGTCTGGAGGAGAAGACCGTCGCAGTCCATTTCGACGACGCCCTGGTCCCGCCGGACGCGGATTCCGTGAACAAGCGGGTGAAGAAGCTGTGACAGGGGATTTAGGGCTGATTTCTACTGATAGCTGCCGATAAAGATATGAGCGCTGCGCGCGTTTACGGTGATGGACGGCTGCGCCGTGTTATAGGCGTGCGGCAGGCACCCATCGCTTTGCCGGAGGCAATCAACTCTGTAAACCTGCCGGAGGCAGTCATATCCGGAAAACAAAGCTTTGCCGTTTCATTACCATCTCACTCAACACGGGGGAATCGCAATCATGAGAAAAAGCTATTTCGAGGGCATCGCGGCCGGGGTCTATATCGGTATCGGCGGCGCGGTGTTCCTGGCCTGCGACAACCGGTATCTGGGGGCGGTGTTCTTCACCGTGGCCCTCTTGTCCATCTGCATCACCGGGATGCAGCTGTTTACCGGCAAGGTGGGGATGATCGTCACAAATCACACCCGGGCGGACGTGGTGTCCCTCTTCGGCTGTCTGCTGGGGAATCTGACGGGCACCCTGCTCTGCGCCTTCATCGCCCGGGTCGGCGTTCCCCATCTGGAGGAGCGGAGCCTGGCCGTGGCGGGAGGCAGAATGGACGCCTTCGTCGGACCGGCGGATTTTGTCCGGGTGCTCTTCGCAGGGATCCTCTGCGGCATCCTCATGTACACCGCCGTCTGGGCCTACAAGCAGAAGAACACGGTCTGGGGGATCCTCTTCTGCGTGCCGGTGTTCATTCTGTCCGGCTTCGAGCATTCCATCGCCGACATGTTCTACATGTTCTTCGCCGGGACCTTCGCGCCCGCGCAGTTCTTCACGCCCCGGGTGTTCCTGTTCCTCCTTCTGGTGGTGCTTGGCAACTCCGTCGGCGGCATGCTGATCCCGTTCGTCGCCGGACTGGGAGTCGGGAAGCGGAATGACAAGGAATGACCTCGTTTCCGTCCGTATGATTCAGACATGCGGACTGAATCTTTTTTATTTTTTGGCGCAATCCTGTAACAAAGCCCGCTCGGAAAAGGTTATACCAGTCCGGAGGTGATACCATGACA
>CACYWX010000336.1 GCA_902778205.1 uncultured Ruminococcus sp.
CACTTCACCCGCCTTTTCACCTCCCGGGAGGGCATGACGCCCCGGTCCTTCCGGAGCAGCGCCGGACGGCTCTGAACGCGGCTCATCCAACCGCATGAACAAAACATTCAGGAGGAACATACTGTGAACGACTACCTGAACGCCTATACCTTCGGCTTCTGTGAGAAGCGCGGCTTTACCGAGGGGGACGCCTGGAAGCGGTCCCTGGAGGAGATGGTCCGGACCACCGGATCGAACGCCCTGATCCTCCCCGTCTGCGCCTGGCAGGACCACGCCTATTCCACCGCCATGGACTCCGACACCCCGGACGTCATGTCCGCCGAGGACGTGCAGGCCGTCTGCGCCTATGCCAGATCCCTGGGGCTGAAGATCATCCTCAAGGCCATGGTCAACTGCCGGGACGGATACTGGCGGGCCTACATCCGGTTCTTCGACACATACGTCCCCTGCGAGCCGAAGTGGTCCGACTGGTTCGAGTCCTGGGGACGCCACGTCTGCCGGGTAGCCGATATGGCGGAGGAAAACGGGGCGGACCTGTACTGCATCGGGTGCGAGATGGTGGGGACGGATCATCGGGCGGAGGAATGGCGCGCGCTGGCCGGCGAGGTGAGAAAGCATTACCGCGGGCCCATCACCTACAACTGCGACAAGTATCAGGAGGACAACGTAACCTGGTGGGACGCCGTGGACGTGATCTCCTCCTCCGGCTATTATCCGCTGGACGAAATCGACGCCAATCTGGAGCGGATCCGCGCCGTGGCCGAGCGGTTCGGAAAGCCCTTCGTCTTTATGGAATGCGGCTGTCCCGCGCGGGCCGGGAGCGAAAAGCGTCCCAACGACTGGAAGTACGGCGGCGCGACGGATCCCTTGACCCAGAAGCTCTGGTATGAGGCCTTCACCGACGCCCTGCTGCGGCATCCCTTCGTGCGCGGCACCGGCTGGTGGGACTGGCCCGCCTCCCGGCTCTATCCGGAGGAGACCGGACCGGACAACAGCGGCTACTGCACCTACGGCAAGCCGGCCTCGGAGGTCCTGCGCCGGTTCGCCGCCGCCATTACGGAGAAGGAAGGAGCGGAGAGATGAGCGCAGTCCGTGAGGAGATCCTCGCCATGCTGACCGGGAAGATCATTCCCTTCTGGAAGGGTCTGCGGGATGACGTCCGGGGCGGTTACACGGGAACGGTGGGGTTCGATCTGACCCGTCATCCGGAGGCCGACCGCGGGTGCATTCAGAACAGCCGGATCCTGTGGTTCTTCTC
The DNA here is from genome assembly GCA_902778205.1 of uncultured Ruminococcus sp. GTDB lineage: Bacteria > Bacillota > Clostridia > Oscillospirales > CAG-272 > UMGS1696. The sequence continues at coordinate 1,259 of CACYWX010000336.1, forward strand.
GGAGGCATACCGGTACTTCGGCGATCCTTCCCTGCTGGATGAGGCGGAGCACGCCTTTGCCATGCTGAAGCGCATGATCGACCGGGAACACGGCGGTGTCTTCTGGTCCGTCCATCCCGACGGCACGCCTGCGGACACGGTCAAGCACACCTACAACCACGCCTTCGCCATATACGGTCTCTCCGCTTACGCCGAAGCGTCCGGATCGGAGGAGGCGCTCCGCCTGGCCCGGGAGCTGTACGGGATCATCGAGAGCCGGTGCCGGGACGAGAACGGGTATCTTGAGGCCTTCTCCCCCGACTGGAATCCCGTTCCGAACCGTCAGACCAGCGGAAGCGGCGTCACGGCGGAGCGGACCATGAACTCCCTGCTCCACGTCATGGAGGCTTATACCGCCCTGTACCGGATCTGGCCGGATCCCGGGCTCAGAGCGCGGCTGACGGACATCCTGGGTCTGTTTGAGACGAAGATCTACAACCCGGAGAAGCACCGTCAGGAGGTGTTCTTCGACCGGAGCTACCGCTCTCTGGCCGACGTCACGTCCTACGGCCACGACATCGAGACCAGCTGGCTGACGGAGAAGACGCTGGAGGTTCTGGACGATCCCGCGCTCACCGCCCGCATCCGTCCCATCCTTCTGGATCTGGCGGACAACGCGGCGCGGGAGGCTATGTCGGATCACGGCTTCGCCAACGAATGCTGCTGCGGGATCCGGGACGAGCACCGTTGCTGGTGGGTCCAGGCGGAGGCACTGATGGGCTTTCTCAACGCCTGGGAGAGGACCGGGGAGGAGCGGTGGAGGGACGCCGTTCTGACCCAGTGGCGGTACATCCGGGACTATGTCTCCGATCCCCGGCCCGGCTCCGAATGGTTCCGGTTTGTCCACGAGGACGGCCGCCCCGGAGACGAGCCCATCGCCGAGCCCTGGAAATGCCCCTTTCACAACGGGCGCATGGCGCTGGAATTTCTGAGACGGGATCCGGCCCTGTGAGCGTTCTTCCTTACTATTCATACTATTCTTTTCCTGCAGGAGGACCCCCTATGAACATACTGCTGACCGGTCCGAACGGCTTCGTGGGAGCCCGTATCCGGGACGCCCTGACCGTGATTCCCGCCCCTTCCCTCCGGACCCTCGGAGAGGACGAGGTCCGCCGCCTGGTAGATCGTGCCGAACCGGACGTCATCATCCACACCGCCGCCGTATCCGACATCGGAGCGTGCGCCGCGGATCCGGAGGGCTCGCGACGGGCCAACGTGGATCTGCCCCTCTGGCTGGTCGGAACCGGCGTAAAGTGCGTGCTGTACAGTACGGATCAGGTGTACAGCGGCTTCGGGGAGGGCGGTCCCTTCCGGGAGGACGAGATCTCCCCGGCCAATCTTTACGCGGAGGAAAAGCTGGAAATGGAGCGGCGCGCGCTGGAGCTGAATCCGGATACGGTGCTGCTCCGGGCCACCTGGATGTACGACATGCCCCGGTACGGCTCCCCCAACCGCGGGAACTTCCTTGTCAATCTGCTGAGAGCGGGCGGCGGGGAGATCGCTCTGTCCTCCACGGAGATGCGCGGCATCACCTACGTCCGGGAGGTGGCGGAGCATATGAAGGAGGCCGTCTCCCTCCCCGGGGGCGTCTACAACTACGGCAGCGGAACGGACCGGAGCGTGATGGAGCTGGGACGGCTTCTGGCGGAGGAGGCCGGTCTGCGGATCACGATCCGGGAGGCCGGTCCGCGCCGGAATCTCTGGATGGACACCGGACGCCTGAATGCCGCCGGCATCGTCTTCCGATCCTCAGCCGAGGGACTCAGGCAGTGCTGCCTTGACTATTCGCTGGGGAGATAACAATGCGCCGCCTTGTCCCGCGTGCTTCCGGGCACGATGCGGACAGGGCGGTTTTTTCACGGGATCCCGGATCCGGATTTTTCGATTTTCATTTACAACCGGGTCCGGCTGTGCTATAATACGGGTGACACGAACATGGAAAGGACATTCTCATGAAACCCGAATTCTATCAGAACAACCGCAAAAAGCTGGCGGAGCGGATGGAGGAGAACTCCCTGGCCCTCTTTTTCTCCGGATTTGCGCCGCGGAAGAGAGCGGACGAGGACTATCCCTTCTTCGCCGACCGCAATTTCGTCTACCTGACCGGCATTTCCCGGGACGCCGGGCTGATCCTGGCTGTAAAAAAGACCGGAGCCGGATGCGAAGAGAAGCTGTTCCTGCTGCCCGCCGATCTTCTGAAGGAGCGCTGGACCGGGCGGCGCACCAAGGCGGACGAGGCCCAGTCCCTCTCCGGCATCGCGGATATCGGCTATACGGCGGACTTCGAGCCCTATTTCGCAAAGGCACTGGAGGACGTGAAGACTGTGTATCTCGACATCGATGAGACCCGGGACGTCCGGGACTATACCGAGGCGCACCGCTTCTCCGCCGCCATCCGGGAGCAGTTCCCGTGGCTGAAGGTCGAAAACAGCCGCCCGATCCTCGCGGGTCTGCGCACGATCAAGGCGGACTGCGAGATCAACGCCATGCGGGAGGCCGTGCGGATCACCGGAGACGGCATCCGGGCCATGATGCGGGGCGTGAAGGACGGCATGAAGGAATACGAAATCAAGATGCTCTACGACAACGCGCTGGTGAAGAACGGCTGTCTGGAGCCCGGGTTCCCGTCCATCATCTCCGCCGGTCAGAACAATTTCTGCATCCATTACTATTCCTATCAGGGCACGGCGCACGATGGGGACATGGTGCTCTGCGACCTGGGCGCCTGCTATGACTTCGTGGGCTGTGACATCTCCCGGGGCTTCCCGCTGAACGGAAAATTCAATGACAGACAGCGGAAGCTCTACGAGGCCGTCTACGCCACCTCCCAGCACCTCTTCGGCGTCATCAAGCCGGGGTACCCCATGGAGGAGGTGGACCGGGAGGCGAAGCGGTTCTGCTATGAGTATCTGCACGACTACGGGCTGGTGGACCGCTTCGAGAACATCGGAAAGCTCATGTGGCACGGCGGCTCCCATCAC
>CACYWX010000337.1 GCA_902778205.1 uncultured Ruminococcus sp.
GAAAACGAAGCGGAAAACGGAGGGGACGACGAGCATGAGTGAACTTGGACTGACGCCGAAGAGCAGGATCGATCCCGCAAGGCTTGACCGGGAGAACTACGTCCAATCCCTCACGGAGGAGGCGGTCCGGTGCGGGATCATGACGGAGAGCGACGCGGACAGGCTGAGGACGGAGCTTCTCTCGGTTCTGGCCCAGGTCATCGGCTACAAGACCGGCGGTGAATCCACCAACGTCAGCACGGACGACGCCCGGATCCTGTCGGAGAGCATCCTATACAACATCGGGACCGCGCTCCGAGCCGAGCGTGATCCGGACACAGCCGCTGCAACCCTCCGCGACCGTCCCGCTTCCGAGCTTTACGCGAAGGGCTGGGCCGTCAATAAGGCTCACTGGGAGGAAGCGCGCCGGCTCTGGACGAAGGTCCGCTACAACCGTCCTCGGGAGGCCGACGCGGAGTTCGACCGGGCTCTGGACCGGAACATCCGCATCTATCTGGAGCGGTACGATCCGCGGACAACGGCCCACGACAGGCTTTATCTGTCCCTGCCGCGGTTCGGGATCCGGGGTGCGTATCACATCCGGGGAGCGGTGTCCGTGCTCCGGCGGCTTCTGGAGATCGGCACGGGAAGCGCGCAGGACCGGACGGACGCAGCCTTCCGCGTAAAAGGAGAAGAACCGAACAGTTGAGGACGGTCATGGATCCCAGAAGCAGATCCGCCGCCAGCCACATGATTCCCGGGGATACCGCCGCGCCTGCGATGGGCATGACCACCGACAGGGCGAGGAAGCACCCCCGGGCCTTTTTTGATTCCGTCAGAAATCGTACCGCTGCCAGACCGTAGTAGATCTGGGCGATGACGCTGGCGTAGGCGAAGAGGACCGTGGCTCCCCGCACGCATGCCTCCGCCCGGACTCCGGACAGCCGGCGGAACGCCTCCATGGCCGCCGGAGCCGAATCCGCGTTCTTCCCCCACGGGAAGCCGCCACATACGGAATCCGCGGTCATAAGGACCAGGGCGGAGAGGGTGCAGAGGATCAGCGTGTCGAAGATCACCTCGCAGACCCCCAGCAGGGCCTGATGCTCCGGGGAGTCCGTGTCCGCCGCCGCGTGGGCTGTGGGAGAGGTCCCGCATCCCGCTTCATTGGAGAAGATCCCCCGCATGACGCCGAACCGCACCGCCTCCCGGACGGAAAAGCCCAGAAGTCCTCCTCCCGCCGCCCGGACGCTGAAGGCTGCTCCGACGATCTCTGCAAGGATCCCGGGGATCAGCCTCCACCGCGGTAGGATGGACATAAGGCACACGCCGATGTACAGAGCGGTGAGCGGAGGCATGAGCCGGGCGGCGGCCAGCTCGATGCGGCGGGTCCCGAAGCAGACGGACAGCCCCACCAAAACGGACAGCAGAAGCCCCCAAAGCATCCGGTTTCCGGAAGGCAGAAGGCTGACCGCCGCGTTGGACTGGACGAGATTGCCCGTCACCAGGGCGTTTGCGGCGCAGAGCAGGGCGAAGAGCGCGGACAGTCTTTGTGCGCCGGGCGTTCCTCCGAGGCCGTCCCGCATGACGTACATGGCTCCCCCGCGCCGTCCGTCCGGCTCCTCGACCCGGTACTGCAGGGCCAGAAGGACCTCCGCGTATTTCACAGGAATGGCCGTGAGCGCTCCGATCCACATCCAGAACACCGCCCCGGGACCTCCCGCCATCAGGGCCGACGCCACTCCCGTGATGTTCCCGACGCCGAGGGTCCCCGCCAGCGCCAGGCACAGAGCCGCCATGGGAGAGGGACCGTTCTTTCCGCTCCGTCTGTTCCGGAATAGGGGCCGCAGATCGAACACCGCCCGGATGCCCGCGGAGGAGAGGACGCCGGCGGAGGCCAGAAGCATGAGGGACGGCGTCAGGATCGTTCCGATCAGCGACGAAAGAAGGGAGAAAAATCCCATTTTATACCTCTCCGCGTCAGAATTTACAAAATCCCCGACGATTCCGGGACGCTCCGATATTGACATTCGTCCCGCCATCGGGTATAATCAATCTATTCATAGTATAATGTATGCGCTGAGAGGTTCGGTCATGCGGATATTCAGAAAAACAGCCCTGCTTCTGCTGTGCGCGGCTCTGCTTCTGCCGTCCTTCGGATGCTCCGGGGAGACGCCCGTACAGGAGGAATCGGAGACCGCGGAGACGGCGGAGCCCTTTGAGACCACGGAGGCTCAGGCGGCGGTGCCGGAGGACGAGGTGATCGTCAACTTCGCGGTGTCGCCTCTGGAAGCCGGATCCATCGCGGGAGTCGCCTCCCAGACACTCCGGAAGGGCGAGCGGACCACGGAGGTGGAGGCGGTCCCGGCGGCGGGCTTTTCCTTCCTGAAGTGGAGCGACGGAGAGAAAACGGCGGTCCACCGGGGAGAGAGCTACGAGGAGAACACCACCCTGTACGCCATATTCGAGGAATCCGACGACGCCACCCCCGCCATCTACATCGACACCGACGACGGACACAGGATCCGCTCTGATGCGGAGACCGTGGGCTTCACCCTCTCCGCGGAGAATCTTCCCCGGCGGTACCGGGTGACCGGAGCCACGGGACAGATCAAGCTGAGAGGCAACGCATCCCTTGGCTGGGACAAGAAGTCCTACACGCTGAAGTTCGACGAGAAGATCAAGCTCTGCGGACTGGGGGAGGGGAAGAGCCGCAACTGGGTCCTGATCTCCAACCACTGCGACCAGTCCCTGCTGCGCAACTACATCGCCTTCTGGCTCCAGAGACAGCTGGACGGCATCCCGTGGGGTCCCGACTGCCGGATGGTGGATCTCTACCTCAACGGGGAATACGTGGGCGACTACATGCTGGTCGAGAAGATCACCATGGCGGAGAACCGCATCGGGGTTCAGACCATGACGGACACCGGGAGCCTGGACGCCGACTTCATGGTGGAGCTGGACAACTACGCCTACAAGGCCGGGGAAAAGGGACTGGTCTGGTTCACCGCCCGCGGCTATCCCTACGAGATCCGCGGGGAGGACAACCTGACCGCCGACCGCTGCAACTACATCGACGACTGGATGACGAGCACCTGGGACACGGTCTGTGACGGCACCGACGAGGAGATCCGGGCCGTGGTGGACGTGGATGCCGCGGTGGACTCCTATATCCTTGCGGAGCTGACCAAGAACATCGACTGCGGCTGGTCCAGCTTCTTCCTGTACCGGAAGGACGGGAAGCTGTACCTCGGACCCTCCTGGGACTTCGACCTGGCCATGGGCAACGACATGAGACTGGACGGCGGCAGCTACAAGAAGCTCTACGCCGGGAAGAACAACGGCTTCGGACAGCAGAACCACTGGTACATCGAGCTGTACGAGCGCGACTGGTTCCGGGAGCTGGTAACAGAGCGGTGGAACGAGCTCATGGAGAAGGGCGTGTTCGATCAGATGCTCGGGGAGATCGACCGGGCTCTGGACATGAACCGGGAGTCCTTCGAGCACAACTTCGAGCGCTGGCCCATCTTCGGATGGCGGCTGAATCAGGAGCCGGAGCACGTCATGGCGCTGTCCTCCGTGGACGAGCACGTGAGCTACCTGAAGGAATGGCTGGGCGAGAGGATCCTGTGGCTGGACGAGGAATTCAACTCCTGAGCGCCTCCTTCGCGGCGGACATCCGGATCGTTCTGAATAAAGTTTCATTATTTGTGAAAATTCGGGGTTTACAAACGGTATATTCCGTGATATAATACAGTTTCAAGGATTCATCATCACGTCGGAGAGGTCAGTCATGTTTGATATCGTAACCAAAACCGTTCTGAATCCCACCGTGATCAGAATGGAGATCAAGGCCCCCCGTGTCGCCCGGAAGGCACAGGCGGGACAGTTCATCATCCTCCGGGTGGACGAGGACGGGGAGCGGATCCCGCTGACGGTGGCGGACTGCGACCGTGAGGCCGGGACCGTTTCCATCATCTTCCAGAAGGTGGGCGCCACCACCGACAAGCTGGCGGAAAAGGAAGCCGGAGAGCAGATCGAGGATTTCGTCGGTCCCCTGGGACGGCCCACGGAAACCGAAGGCCTGAAGAAGGTGGCCGTGGTGGGAGGCGGCGTGGGATGCGCCATCGCCTATCCCGTGGCGAAGAAGCTCCATGAGGAGGGATGTACCGTCCACACCGTGGCGGGCTTCCGCACGAAGGATCTGGTCATTCTGGAGGACGAGTTCCGCGCCGTGTCCGACCGGTTCGTTCCCATGTCCGACGACGGCACCTGGGGCGAAAAGGGACTGGTCACCG
>CACYWX010000338.1 GCA_902778205.1 uncultured Ruminococcus sp.
GCGTGTGGTAGCCGTGGAAACGCCTTTTAGGCGTTGCTGGTAGATTAGGGCTTTGCCCGGTCGATGAAAAGCCCCCGGCTTTGCCGGGGGATCTTTACTTTCTCGGGAACCTCGAAAACAGTGATCGAAACGCGCATTGCATGGACACGTTGGAAAGTGTCATACTATTCTCAACCTAAAAAGACAATCTGTCAAATATGTGCAAAAAACAAAGTCAGAAAAAGTGTACTGCACGTTACCCCGTGCTGCACGAAGAGAAGAATGCTGCACCAGTGTATTTATAAAGTTCTTGCCAGGCTTCTTTCAAGAAGCCGCGTTTTCCTTTTTAGAATGAGATTAGTGTCAGAAGTTTTGTTCCTTTCACGTGGGTCGAAATGAATAATCGGTTTGATCATTCAAAAATCCCCTCCCGCGGAGCACCGAAGGAGGGGACCTTTTTAAATATCACGCTGCGATGACGGATCCGGGATCAGACGCCCTTCTTGGCTCTGTCCATATGCTCAAGCTCGGTCTCGTTGTAGGTGGGAGTGTATCCCGGGATGGGCATGAGCTTTTCGTGGATGACGTCGATGATGCCGTCCGGCTGCGGGAAGTAGTACTTCTCCAGCTCGAAGGCCGGGGTGATCCAGTTGCGGGAGCCGAACACTGCCGGCGGGGCATCCAGATAATCGAAGGCCATTTCGGCGATGTTGGAGGCCATGTCGCGCATGACGGAGCAGCGGTCCACGGCGTCGCCGACGATGACGATCTTGCCGGTCTTCTTGACGGACTCGATGACCTTGGAGTAGTCGAAGGGCACCAGGGTGCGGGCGTCGATGACCTCGGCGGAAATGCCGTAGTCGGCCTCCAGCTTCTTGGCGGCGTCAAGGGCTCTGTAGAGCACCGCGCCGATGGAGAGGATGGTGACGTCCTTTCCTTCGCGCTTCACGTCGGGCTCGCCGATGTTGACCTCGTAGTAGCCTTCCGGAACGCCTTCCTTGTGGAACTCCTCGCCCTTGTCGTAGATTCTCTGGGACTCAAAGAACACGACGGGGTCGGTGCCGTTCAGAGCCTGGTTCATGAGGCCCTTGGCGTCGTAAGGCGTGGCGGGGAAGCAGACCTTCAGGCCCGGGATGTGAGCGCAGAGCGCGGTCCAGTCCTGAGAGTGCTGAGCGCCGTACTTGGAGCCCACGGACACGCGGAGGACGACGGGCATTTTCAGGATACCCGCGGACATGGCCTGCCACTTGGACAGCTGGTTGAAGATCTCGTCGCCGGCGCAGCCGATGAAGTCCGCGTACATGAGCTCGACGATGGCACGGCCGCCCGCAACCGCGTAACCGACGGCGGAGCCGACGATGGCGGATTCGGAGATCGGAGCGTTGAAGAAGCGGTGATAGGGAAGGGCCTCGGTCAGACCGCGGTAAACGGCAAACGCGCCGCCCCAGTCACGGTTGTCCTCGCCGTAGGCGATGGTGGTGGGATCCTCGTAGAACTTGTCGATGATGGCTTCGAACAGACCGTCGCGGATGTTGTACAGCTTCATCTTCGGGATCATCTCGCCCTTTTCGTCGAAGGCATAGCGGGCCTTTCCGGCGATCTGCTTGACGCGGGGATCCTCTTCTTTCGGAATGAGGACCTCGGGCTCTCTGGTCTCGTCCATGGACTTCACGTGCTGGTTGGAGTACATGATGGAGGAAATCATGTCGGGGTTCTTCGAGAGATCCATTCTCGGGGAGATCTCGTCGTCGATGGCCAGCTTGATGATCTTGGTGGTGCGGTTCACGATCTCTTCGTCGATGGCCGCGAATTCCTCAGCGGTGGCGACGCCGCCCTCGATCATCTTGTTCCGGTAGGCCGGGATCGGATCGGCGGCCTTCCAGGCTTCGATTTCCTCGGGAGTACGGTAAGTGGAGGAGTCGGACGGGGAGTGTCCGGAGACGCGGTAGGTGGCGACCTCGAGGAACGCCGGGCCCTGACCGTTCAGCAGCAGCTCCTTCTTGCGCTTCGTGGCGTCGATGACGGCCAGAGGATTGTAGCCGTTGACCTTCTCGGCGTGCATCTGGGTGGGAGTGAAGCCCGCGGCCAGTCTGGCGGGGTTGGTGAAGCCCATGGTCTCGCCCATGGTCTGACCGCCCATGCCGTAGAAGTTGTTGAACACGTTGAAGAGGATCGGCATGCCCTCGTCGGAGTACTTGCCGCCCATGCCCCACAGCTTGGTGATCTGGTCCATGGAGGCGAAGTTCAGGGATTCCAGCACGGGACCGCGTCCCAGAGCGCCGTCGCCGGAGTTGGCAACCACGATGCCCTTCTTATGGTTGGCTCTCTTGTACAGGGCCGCGCCCAGAGCGATGGGAGCCGCGCCGCCCACGATGGCGTTGTTCGGGAAGATGCCGAAGGGGATGAAGAAGGCGTGCATGGATCCGCCGAGGCCTTTGTTGAAGCCGGTGGTGCGGGCGAAGATCTCAGCCAGCGCGCCGTAGAGCAGGAAGTCCTTGGCCAGGTCCTTCACGTCGCCGGGATGAGCCTGTCTGCCTTCCACGACCTTCAGGATCGCGCCGTCCAGGAACTCCTTCATGATGTCGTAGAGCTCCTCGTCCGTCAGCTTATTGATGGAGGAGAGGCCCTTCGCCAGGATCTCGCCGTGGCTTCTGTGGGAGCCGAACTGGAAGTCGTTGATGTCCATGCAGTACGCCTGACCGACGGCGGAGGCCTCCTGACCGATGGAGAGGTGGGCCGGGCCGGGGTTGTTGTACTTCACGCCGTTGTACTCGGACTTGACCTTGATCTCATTGAGCATCGTCTCGAACTCGCGGATGGTGCGCATGTCGTGATAGATGCGGAGAAAGTCGTCCTTGGAGTACAGCTTCTTTTCCTCGTCCAGGGTGAGGTTGTAGACGCAGAGCGGAATGCTTTCAAAATCAATGTACCCGGGCTGGAAGACTTTGCCGGGATCTACGTATTGGCTTTTCGGCATGGTTGTATATCTCCTTGTAAAATGATTTTACTGAATTGAGAACATGGCTTCGCGGATGACTTCGCAGACGGTGGGATGCGGGAAGACCAGCTTTTCGACGTCGGCCACTCTCTGCTTCTTCGCCACCATGGCGGCCGCGCCGTAAATGATTTCGGAGGCGTAGGAGCCGATCATGTGTACGCCCAGGATCTCGTGGTGCTCCTTGCCGTACACGATCTTCACGATGCCGTCGCCGCCCTCGTTTTCGGCCACGTAGCGTCCGCTGTAGCGCAGGGACAGGGTGGCCTCCAGGGCTTCGATGCCGGCCTTCTTCGCGGATTCGACGGTCTCGCCCACGGAGCCGACCTCGGGATTGGTGTAGATGACGGAGGGGATGGAGCGGTAGTCCACGCGGTCCTTCACGCCCAGCATGTCGGAGACGGCGACCTCGCCCTCCCGGTACGCGGTGTGGGCCAGCATGATCTTTCCGTTGACGTCGCCCGCCGCCCAGACGCCGGGGACGGAGGTGCGGCACTGCTCGTCGGTGACGATGGAGGCGCGGTTCATCTGGATCCCCAGAGTCTCGAGGCCGATGTCCTTCGTTCTCGGACGGCGGCCGGTGGAGACCAGCACCAGATCGCAGGCGATCTTCTCGGTCTTGCCGTCCTTTTCGTACTCAACGGTGCCGTCGCCGGGCTTTCCGTTCACCGCGGCCACCTTCGCGCCCAGGATGAACTTCACACCCTTCTTTTCATAGTTCTTCTGCAGGATCTTCGAGATCTCGGCGTCGGTGGGACCCGCGATCTTGTCCAGCATCTCCACCACGGACACCTCCGCGCCGATGGAGCAGAAGTAGGACGCCATTTCCAGACCGATGACGCCGCCGCCCACCACCACGATGCGCTTCGGGGCGGTGCGGAGGTCCAGGATCTCCCGGTTGGTGACGGCGAATCCGTTGGCATAGGAGTCCTTCAGGCCCGGGATCGGCGGGACCACCGCTTCGGAGCCCGTGCAGATCAGGAGTTTCTTCGCTTCGTAAGTCTTGCCGTCCGCTTCCACGGCGAATCCGGAGGCGGTCTTTCCGGCGATTTTGGCGGACGCGGAGATCACGGTGACGCCGGCTCCGCGCATCTTGGCGGCCACGCCGGACACCAGGGTCTTCACGACCTTGTCCTTGCGGTCCACCACCTTGGCGTGGTCCAGGGACGCGCCGGTGACGGTCACGCCGTAGGCCTCGCCGTGGTGGGCGTAGTCCAGGATCTTGGCGGAATAGAGCAGGGTCTTGGTGGGAATGCAGCCCTCGTTCAGGCAGACGCCGCCCAGCGCGCGCTC
>CACYWX010000339.1 GCA_902778205.1 uncultured Ruminococcus sp.
GGGGAATGGGAGATGTTCGAGCTGAACGCCGACGAACCCACCGGCGAGATCATGAACGACGCGGTCTACGAGCGGAACGCGATTCTGGCGGACCGGTTCGGGATCCATGCGGTCGGATACAAGAGCGGCGATCCCGTTGGGGAATTCAAGCGGGCCGTTCAGGCGGGGACCGGGGATTTCGGCGCGGGCCTGCTCCCGGTCAACGACGCCACGACGCTGGGGCGGACCGGCTTCCTGTACGATTTCAGGACCCTGCCGGAGATCGACCTGTCCCATGCCTGGTTCGATCAGAACGCCAACCGGAGCCTGGAGTTCGGCGGGAAGCTGTACTTCTCCTTCGGGGACATGAACCTGCAGAATCTGGACCTTACCTGGTGCGTCATGTTCAACAAGCAGCTGGTGGAAAACAACGCCCTGGGAGACATGTACGCCATTCCGGAGAAGAACGAATGGACGCTGGACAGGCTCTTCTCCCTCTCCGCCGACACCAGCCGCGATCTGGACGGCAACGGAGTGTTCAACGCCAAGGACGAATGGGGCCTGGTCACGCCGTACAACCGCACCATGCTGGCCTTCCTGTACGGGTGCGGCGTGGATTTCATCACCATAAACGCCGACGGCTTCCCGGTGTACGACGGGCTCAGCGAGAAGGCCTATGACGTGTACAGCCGCGTCCTGTCCTTCTACTTTGAGGGGACCAACGCGCTGAACGTCAATACCCTGGCCGGTCAGTGGCGGGAGAGCGAGACCATGTTCATGAACAATCAGGTGCTGTTCTACGTGGAGTGCATGCAGAATCTGGCGCGGTTCCGCAACATGGAGGTGGATTTCGGCGTGCTGCCCATGCCCAAGTACACGCCCGAGCAGGAGGAATACCGCCACATGGTCTGCGATTTCCCGGCGGCGACGGTGCTTCCCTCCGACCTGACCGATCCAGAGACAGCGGGATTCGTGATCGAAGCCGTCAACGCGGCCTCCCACCGGACCGTGCGTACGGCCTACGTAGACAAGTGCCTGATGTACAAGTACTCCCGGGACGAGGAGTCCACCGGCATGCTGAATCTGATCCTGTCCACCATGTGGTACGAGCCGGCGTATATCTTCGGTCTGGGAAATCTGACCACCACCATCGGCGACATGGCGGCGAAGAATCAGGACAACCTTGCCTCCGGACTGAAGACTGTGGAGAAGATCATGAAGAAGGATCTGGGCAAGCTCGTCGAACAGTACGGCGGGGAATGATGCCCCCGGCGGAAAAAACGGCAACAATGGAAAGCAGGCATACCGTGAAACGTGGCACGCCTGCTTTTTTGATGCGATTTGACCGGAAGAACGGTCCGCTTCCCTTCGGAGGGCAAAAAAACGACCGGCTCGGGGGAACCGGTCGGATGGAGGCATCCTGTGTACCGAACAGCGGGCCGGAACAGCCCGGAGACGTTCAGATCTTCTCCAGAATCAGCTTGGCGCAGTCGATCTGGTTGGGGATCACGCCGTTCTTGTCCTTGACTCTCCAGATGTCGGGGGTGATTTCGTCCACCACGTAGACCTTGCCGTCCTCGTCGAAGCCGATCTCGATCTTGAAGTCGATCAGCTGCAGGTCCATGGCGGCCAGCTCGCGCTTCAGCACCTCGCCCACCTGCTCCACAAGACGCAGACCCTCGTCGTACACGCCGGGCTTCATCATGTTCTTCATCAGGCAGAGACGCTCGGTGATCAGGGGATCGCCCTGCTCGTCGTCCTTCAGCGTGACTTCCTTGTACGGAGGATCGAAGGGGAGGCCCTCAGGCAGGGAGAACCGGCGGCACATACTGCCGGCCGTGTAGTAACGAAGCACGAACTCCAGCTTCGGAACCGTGAGCTTCCGCACCTGCATGAGGCAGTTGTCGATGTCGGCGCCGAGGTAGTGGGTGGGAATGCCGTTCTTCTCCATGATCTCAAAGAAATACTTCGAGATGCGGAGGCCGATCTTGCCCTTGCCCTCCACGCTTCCGCCGACGGTGTTGTAGCCGGGATCGAACATGCCGTTTTCGCCGGTGGCGGTGTCCTTGAACAGCAGATTCACAACGCCCGTTTCCTCGTCGAGAAGGACCGTCTTGGTTTTGCCGTCGTAAAGAGTCTTCATGTGGGAGAATTCCTTTCTGCACAGGTTGGTGTTATTATACCATCTTCCCGCATAAAATGCAATCACCCTTCCCGGGAAAAATTCACCAAAAAGAAACCGCCGGAAGGGGAGCGTCCCGTCACACCGCGCCCTCCGGGCCGAAACCGGCCTCTCTCACCGGATCACTCCGGTCAATGCCGCCGGGATCCGCACGGGTTTGCGGCGCTCCGGGCGGAAAAAGGCGCTTCCGGGGAAAAAACGATTGAAAACCGCCGGGAAATGCGCTATAATAAGGACATCCCATCCGGCGCGGAAACGGGCCGCCGGCACATCATCCGAAGCGGAGCGTCATCCATGTTCGAAACTTTATACAATGAATCGCTTTCCCGGGCGGCATACCGGGTCTGGATCCTCTCCGATCTGCAGCAGAGCCGCCCGGAGAACACGAAGCGGTGCCTGGAGGCCGGAATCACGGATTTTGAAGGGCTGGGACGTCCGGCGGATCAGATCTGGTATCTGGGTGACGCGGTGGAGGGTGCGGAACCCGACAGACTCCGGGACATGTGCCGCCTGCAGGAGGACGCCTTTGCCTCCCTGGGACTCCCCCTCTGCTACGCCACGGGCAACCACGACTACGACTACGCCCGGTCCCATCGGGAGGAGGCTCCCTGGATGCCCTTTTACGAGATGGTGCGCGCGCATCCCGGGTGGAAGACGACGGAGAACTGCGAGGACTTCTGGTTCCGCACGCAGATCGGACCGTATCCCGTCTACTTCCTCTGCGACCACATCTCCCGGGAGAACGCCTGGTGCGTGACCCATTCCCGCGTGCAGTGGGGAGAGGAGGCCTATCCGTATACGGACGCGGACGCCGAGGCGCTCCGGAGCCGGATGCATGAGGAGACCATGCCCATGATCACCTGCGGGCACTGTGGCTTCTCCGGATGTAACCGGGACCACGCCCTGATGGACAAACTGCTTCCCCTGCCTCCCGCGGAGCGTATCCATTTTTACGGTCATTCCCACATCGGCGACTGGGTCTGGGGGAAGAAGGACACCTGGCGGCGGATCTCCTGGGTGGACTGGCATGACGTGCCGCAGATCGACGTGTCCAGCTTCGAGAACATCCGGGGCGAGCACTGCCGGAGCGTCCTTCTGCACATCTACGAGGACGGCGGCATGGGAATCTTCTTCCGGGACCACGATCATCACCGCTTCACGGAGGCCTATTTCCCCGCCCGGGAAAACGGACCGGACGGTTGGAACGATATGCGCCCGAAATACGGCGGGCAGTGAAAAAACGGCTTCGGACAGCGCCGGGACCGTCTGAGAAACAGCAACTCTGTATAAAGAACATAAAGGAGAAACAGAAATGGAACTGATCCAGAGTTTTTCGGTGGACCATACCCGCATCGTGCCCGGCATTTTCACCAGCCGGGTGGATACGCTGGGGGATTACGCGGTCACCACCTACGACATCCGGCTGAAGCGGCCGAACCGGGAGCCGGTCGTCGACGTGGCGGCCATGCATTCGCTGGAGCACCTCATCGCCACATACCTCCGCAACGATCCGGAGTGGAAGGACGAGGTGGTGTACTGGGGGCCCATGGGATGCCTGACGGGCTTCTATCTCATCCTCAAGGGCAGGCGCGCTCCGGAAGAGCTGTATGGGCTCATGCTGAAGTCCTTCCGTTCCGTGGAGGACGCGGAAACCGTGCCCGGAACCTCTCCCGAGAACTGCGGCCATTATCTGATGCACAATCTGGCCATGGCGAAGTGGTACGCCAAGGAATTTGCCGATTATCTCGAGGCCAACGCCGGAAACAGCGCGATCTTCAAATATCCCGAGGCACAGCGTCTCGTTACGGACGACGGCCGCCATTTCTTCGATTCCTGAGCTTCATCCGTATCGGATCGGAGAGGCTTCCTTCCTCCAAAGCGCGCATACACGATGCCGAAAAAGACAGGGGGCTGTCGCAAAACAGTCCAATAGTTTTGATCGACCTTTTACAAAAGGTCGCGGGGCCTCGGGGCAGAGCCCTGAGCCGCACTCCGCAGAGTGCGGAACACCCAGGACTTCCAGGGAGTTCCTCTTTTTGGTTCTTTTTCTCCTCGATAAAGGAGAAAAAGAATAACGAATACCTTTGGATCACAAAAGG
>CACYWX010000340.1 GCA_902778205.1 uncultured Ruminococcus sp.
TCACGTATCAGTTCCACTGCTCCCTCCAGAGACTCCATTCCGGCCATACCCGAGTACCTTTCAAGGGTTTCAGTCAGTTCTGAAAGCGGGGTGAGGGTGGTCTGCTTTACATTGGCGTTACCGATGGAGTAGGTCGGATCTGAGTACTTGTAGTATTTCTGCTCATAGACGACGATAGGGGCGTTGTAACCCTTTTTCTTGTCTCTCATCATCTGGAGATCCAGCTGTACCGTCCTGGTAGATACCGAGAAGTTGTCCTTGAGCCTGGTCTTGCTGTTTTCCTTAACGGCTCTGGTACAGGCAGCAATGAGATCCTGGAGGGTATACTTGTGCGCGGTATCTCTCAGGCAGGCATCTATGGTTATGTGCCTCAACAGGGCGTTGGAGGTAACAGACATATACAATTCTTTTGCGCAAAAGTACAAAAAAATCTCTAATATCTATCAACTTACGCCAGAAATACGCAATAAAAATGCGTTAGATTCCGGCCAGGGTCTTTGCATAGTTGTGAAGATAGCGGCGGAGTTTTCCTCCCTTGATTATCTGGATTTCTTCCGCCAGGCCGGCGACGAACCTTGCCGCACCGAGAGGTGAGCATATCCGGGTATCCAGTATCCAATGGTTCTGATCCTCCTGGACCAGGTCCTTTTCTGCGAGTGGATATTCCTCAACAAGAAGGTTTTTAGCCCTCAGGCTCAGCCGCAGTATGATCTGTTCATCTCCCTGCACTGCAACTCCTCCACGGAGTCCTATCCCAACGGCAGCACCGCCTACATCTCCGTGGTGGACCGCTTCGCCGCCTGGGATCTGGCCGGATCCCTTCTGGACAACATCTCCGCCGCCGTGCCCATCCGCCGGGGCAAGATCGAACAGCGGGAGGACACGGGAGGCAGCGCCGGCATCTATTACTGGAACGCGGAGCGCCAGTGGGACATGCCCGGCGATTCGTCCCTGGGCGTCAAGAGCGACTATTATTCCGTCATCACCTTCTGCTCCAAGTTCGGCATCCCCTCCATGATCCTGGAGCACGGCTACTGCTCCAATCCCGGCGACGACGCGGTGCTCTCCGACGATGCCAGCGTATGGGCCATCGCGGACGCCGAAGCCCGGGCCATCATCCAGTACTACACCGGCCACGAGCACGTCTTCGGACCCGCGGAGACCGACTATCCCTCGAGCTGTATGTGGCACGGCACCGCCTCCTCCCGCTGCACGATCTGCGGAGCCAAGAGCGGCACCGTCGATCTGCCCGAGGCCCCGGAAAACCACTACTGGCGCATCCTGGAGTCCGTCCCTCCCACCTGCACGGAGGAGGGCTACGCGAAAAAGATCTGCCAGATCGAGAACAACCTCATGCAGCAGAAGTACGGGAACGAGGTGGAGCCCGTGGAGGAGATCCTGCCCCCCGCCGGACACAGCTTCGACATCATCGACGAGACGCCGGCAGGCCACGGACAGGACGGCCACTACCTCAAGCGCTGCTCCGTCTGCGGCCTTGAGGAGGAGGAGAACATCCCCGGCGACCCCCACACCTACGAGGTCACCGAGGAGGTCCCGCCCACCTGCACCGCCCCGGGACGCCGCACCAGCCGATGCACCGTCTGCGGGGACCTGATCACCGAGGCGGTCCCCTCTCCCGGTCATCAGTACGAGCTGGACAGAACGGTCCCCGCCACGCCCACCGAGGACGGGTACGAGGTCTGGGTCTGCTCCGTCTGCGGGGATGAAAAAACGGAGATCCTCTCCGTATGCCCCCATGAGTACGACATCGCCGAAACCGCGCCCACCTGCACCGATCCCGGACGCCGCACCTACACGTGCCGGCTCTGCGGCTATGTGCGGATGGAGGAGATCCCCGCCGCCGGGCACAGCTACGAGGCCCAGATGTCCGTGGATCCCACCTGCACCGAGGAGGGCTTCTTCCGCGGCAAATGCACCGTCTGCGGAGACGTGGTCTCGGATCGGATCCCCGCCGCCGGGCACCATTTCGTCACCGCCGAGGACGGACGCCGCTTCTGCTCCATCTGCGGAACGGAGGAAAACGGGGACGAGGTCCGCTCCCTGGGACAGACCCTGAAAAGCCCCGTGGTCATCGCCATCACGGCGGTCATCGTCGTCCAGTTCGCCACCATCGCCGTTCTGCTGGTACGCCACAGCCGGGCCATGAAGGAGCACCGGGCAAAATTCCGATACTGACCGGTATTGTATTAAAGGAGAACCCCGGCGCCGTTCCAGACGAATGCGCCGGATAAGAATATGCTGAGCTTTGATGTAGTGATTGCCGGAGCCGGACACGCGGGATGCGAGGCGGCTCTGGCCTGCGCGAGGACCGGATTGTCCGCGGCCCTCTTCACCCTGTCCCTGGATGCCGTGGCCAACATGCCCTGCAACCCCTCCGTGGGCGGAACCGGCAAGGGCCACCTGGTCTTCGAGATCGACGCCATGGGGGGCGAGATGGGATACATCGCAGACCGGGCCACCATGCAGTCGAGGACCCTGAACGAAAGCAAGGGCGCCGCGGTCCGCTCCAAGCGGGTCCAGGCCGACCGGAGAAAATACGCCGCCCTGATGAAGCACACCCTGGAGGAGACCCCCGGCCTGCGCCTGATCCAGGGCGAGGTCACGGGAATTCTGACGGAGCGGGACGGAGACGGCGTCCTCCGGATCACGGGAGTCGAAACCTCTCCCTTCGGCATGGTAAAATGCCGGGCGGTGATCCTCTGCACCGGGACGTATCTCGGCGGCGTGACCCACGTGGGCGACGTGAGCCGGCGGTCCGGACCGGACAATTCCCTGCCCTCCGAGGGCCTGACCGGAGCCCTGACGGAGTACGGTGTTCATATGGCCCGCTTCAAGACCGGAACACCGCCCCGCATCCACCGCCGGTCCGTGGATTTCTCCCGTCTGGACGTCCAGGAGGGCGAGGAGTGGATCACGCCCTTTTCCGTCCGCACCGACCCGGAGGAGCTGAACCGGATCCGGCAGGTGCAGTGCCACGTGGTCTACACCAACGCGGAAACCCACCGGGTCATCCGGGACAACCTGGACCGCTCCCCCCTCTATTCCGGAAAGATCCACGGCATCGGCCCCCGCTACTGCCCCTCCATCGAGGACAAGGTGGTGCGGTTCGCCGACAAGGAGCGCCATCAGCTCTTCGTGGAGCCCATGGGCGCGGACAACGAGGAGATCTACCTGCAGGGCTTCTCCTCCTCCCTCCCCGCCGACGTGCAGCTGGAAATGCTTCACACGCTCCCGGGCTTCGAGCACGCGGAGGTCATGCGGCCCGCCTACGCCATCGAATACGACTGCGTGGATCCGCTGGAGCTCTTGCCCACCCTGGAGTTCAAGAAAATCCGGGGCCTCTATGGAGCCGGGCAGTTCAACGGGACCTCCGGCTATGAGGAGGCGGCAGCGCAGGGACTGCTGGCGGGCATGAACGCCTCCCTGGCGCTGCGGGGGATGGAGCCCGTGGTCCTGCCGCGCCCGTCCTCCTATCTGGGCACGCTGGTGGACGATCTGGTGACCAAGGGGACGAACGAGCCCTACCGGGTCATGACCGGCCGGAGCGAATACCGCCTGCTGATCCGTCAGGACAACGCCGAGGAGCGGCTGGCGGGATACGGGCATTACGCCGGACTGCTCTCCGACGAGCGGTATGAGGCGGCCCTGGAGCGCACCCGCCGGGTGAAAGAGGAGATCGAGCGGCTCCGGCACGTGAACGTCGGCCCGTCCAGTGGAATCAACGCCCTGCTGGAGGCCAGGGAGACCGCTCCCCTGACCGACGGGACCACCATGGCGGAGCTGATCCGGCGTCCCCAGCTGGATTACGACTCCACCGCCCCCTACGATCCCGCCCGTCCCGCCCTGCCCCGGGAGCTGAGGGAGCGGGTCCGGGTGGAGATCAAATACGAGGGCTACATCCGCCGGGAGCGTGAGGAGGCGGCAAGACAGCAGAAGGCCGAAAACCTCCGCCTGCCCGCCGATACGGACTATTCCGCGATCCGGGGACTGCGCCTGGAGGCCGCTCAGAAGCTGAATCAGGTGAAACCGCTGACCGTGGGACAGGCCGCCCGGATCTCCGGGGTCAATCCCGCCGACGTGACGGTGCTGCTCATCTGGCTCCAGACCCGGGGGAAGGAATGATACTAATCTCATTCTAAAAGGGAAAACGCGGCTTCTTGAAAGAAGCCTGGCAAGAACTTTATAAATACACTGGTGCAGCATTCTTCTCTTCGTGCA
>CACYWX010000341.1 GCA_902778205.1 uncultured Ruminococcus sp.
CCATTTTCTTCCTGAGCTCGTCCCCGTCCTCGCCGACGCCAAGCTCATACTCGATGGCCTTGAGCTGTTCGCGGAGGTAGTAGTCCCTCTGGTTGTCATCCATGGCCTGCTTGACCTTCTGGTGGATCTCCAGCTCCGTCTGCAGAAGGTCCAGCTCGGTTTCCATCAGAAGCAGGGTGCGCTCGCCCCGCCGCATGGGATCGTATTCCTCCAGCACCGCCTGCTTGTCCTCGAAGCGGACGAACAGCTGGGCGGCGATGAAGTCGGAGAGCAGGCCGGGGTTGGTGATGGACCGGGCCGCCAGCTCGAAGCTCTGGGAAAAGGCGGGACGGTACCGGAGCATCTCCTCCATCTTGGAGCGCAGCTCGGTCAGCATGGCCTCGGTCCTCAGATCCCGGTCCGAGGGATCGGCCGCCACGGTCTTGGACAGAACGTCTGCCAGAAAATAGCCGTCCGCCTGCTTCAGCTCCAGCACGGTGCCGCGGCAGAAGCCCTCCGCCACGATCCGGATGATGCCGGTCTTGGGGTTCTTCACGGACTGCTTGATCCGGGCGACGCACCCGACGGAATACAGATCGTTTTCGCCGGGCTCATCCACCTGCACGTTTTTCTGGGTCAGGAGAAAGACCGTCATGTCGCCGGAGGTGGCGGCCTGGCAGGCGTTTTTCGAGAATTCGCGCTCGACCTCAAAGTTGATATTGTTGGCCGGGAAGGCGACGATGCCGCGCATGGGAATGACGGGCAGGGTCAGCCTCTCGATGTTTTCACGGTAAGTGGGCATATGATCGGGAATTCCTTTCGGCCCTCTGAAGGGCACAGTATATCAATCTTAAAACATACTTACTGCTTATTATAACACAGACCGCATCCCGATTTCCAGAGGAGAAATTGAATATTTGTAACATTTCTTTGTATTGACGGGAGGTCTGCGATCTGCTATAATGGACGAAACACAACCGATCCGGTGAAGGGAGGCGGGACCATGGACGGCATGGAACGGTTTGCGGAGTCATTCCGGACCCTCAACGAGGAGCAGAAAAGAGCCGCGTCCGCCACGGAGGGATACGTGCGGGTCATCGCGGGTGCTGGCTCCGGAAAGACCCGGGCGCTGACCCACCGGTACGCCTATCTGGTCCTGGCCGCCGGCATCCATCCCTCGAACATCCTCTGCGTCACCTTCACCAACAAGGCCGCGGGCGAGATGAAGAAGCGGGTGCGCTCCCTGGTGGGGGACGGATACGACACCTCCCTCATCACCACCTATCACGGCTTCTGCGTCCGGGTGCTCCGGGAGGACATCCACCGGCTCATGTGGCCGAAATCCTTCACCATCCTGGACGAGGGGGACCAGCGGCGGATTCTGTCGGAGATCTACGCGGAGCTTGAAATCAAGATGGACCGGGCCACCTTCGAGCGGATCCTGGATTCCGTCCACCGGCTGAAATCCACGGAGGACTATGTGGCGTCCATGCTGCGGGGGGACGTTTCCGCCCTGACGCCGCCTCCCGCCTCTCCCGCCGAACCGGTCACGCCGCTGGAAGCCGACATCGTGAGGCGGTATCTGGAGAAGCAGAGGAAGCTGTTCGGACTGGATTTCGACGATCTGGTGTCCTTCACCTTCGCCCTGTTCCGGGATTATCCGGAGACGGCGGAGAAATGGGCCGAGCAGCTGTACTACATCCAGGTGGACGAGTTCCAGGATTCCTCCAAGCGGGAGCTGCGCCTCCTGAAGATCCTGTGTTCCCATCACCGGAATCTCTTCGTGGTAGGGGACCCGGACCAGAACATTTACGAATGGCGCGGAGCCGACATGTCGATCCTTGTGGACTTCGAGAAGCACTTCCCGGGCGCCGAGACCATCCTCATGGACCGCAACTACCGCTCCACGGGGAACATCCTCCGGGCCGCCAACGCGCTGATTTCCCATAATAAAAACCGCTACCCCAAGAATCTCCGGACGGAGGAGGGCCCCGGCGCGGACGTGATCCACCTTCACGCGAAGCAGGAAGAGGAGGAGGGACGCTGGATCACCGATGAGATCCTCCGGCTGAACCGGGAGGAGGGAACCGCCTATAAGCAGATGGCGGTGCTGTACCGGGCGGGCTTCCTCTCCCGGTTCGTGGAGCAGGCCATGACCCGGGCCGCCGTCCCATACGAGCTCTACGGCGGGGTCCGCTTCTACGAGCGCATGGAGATCCGGGATACCCTCAGCTATCTGAAGCTGATCATGAGGGACGACGACGAAGCCTTCGAGCGGGTGATCAATACGCCCCGCCGCTCCTTCGGACGGGCCAAAACGGACGCTCTGCGGATCCTGGCCCGGGAGGAGGGGCTGCCCCTGTACGCCGCTCTGAAGGCCCATCTGGACGAGCCCCTGTTCGCCCGGTCCGGCGCGCCGGATTTTGCCGCCATGATCGAGGACCTGCGGGCAAGGGCGGAGAGCGCGTCCGTGTCGGAGCTGATGCAGGAGGTCCTGACCAGGTCCGGGTACGAGCAGTACATCCGGGAGCTGGGCAGCATGGAGCGGCTGGACAATCTGGCCGAGATGAAGCGGTCTCTCTGGGAGCGGGAGCAGGGCTACGGGGAGTTCTATCCTCTGTCCGTCTACCTGCAGGAGGCGGCGCTGGAGAGCGACCGGGAGGAATCCGGGGAGGCGGACCGGGTGAAGCTCATGACCATCCACGCCTCCAAGGGGCTGGAGTTCCCCGTGTGCTTTGTTGTCGGCTTCACGGAGGGGATCTTCCCGTCGGGGAGGACGCTGGAGGAGCGCAAGGACGCGGGGCTGGAGGAGGAACGCCGTCTCTGCTTCGTGGCCATGACCCGGGCCATGCGCCGTCTCTATCTGACGGAATCCGAGGGCGCGTCCTCCGACCGTTCCGCCAAACGGCCGTCCCGGTTCCTCTCCGACGTGGGCGAGGAGAACTACCGCCGCATCGGCGTGATCCCGAAGGAGCTGACCGAGGGGAGCGGAACCGGATCCGGGAGCGGATCCCGGGAGGAGAGGGACTCCGGCGCCCGTGTGGTGCATCCGATCTTCGGTCCGGGCGTCATCGAGGAGACCGATCCGAAAAAAGGGGTGTACTATATCCGCTTCGACCGGTCCGGCGAGAGACGGCCCGTCAGCATGGACTACCGCTTCGGCCCGGCGCTGGATCTGGGTCTGACGCCGTCCGCTCTCCGGGAATCCGCGCCTTTCACGGACGAATCCGTGCAGGAGGAGATCTCCGCGCTCCGGACGGGGTGGGAGTCTGAATCCGAAGCTGTGCCGGAGGAGCCTGCCGTGAGTGGGATGGACGATTCCGATACGGCTGTTTCCGCGGAACCGCCGACACATATGGACGAACCGCCCGAGGCGACCGGTTCGGAACCCGAGGAGACCGCTGTGCAGGAGCAGGTCCGGCCCGTCTATCCCTGGGACAGCATCGGGGAGAGGATCCCGCCGAGACCCCGGGACAGCGAAGAGGCTGGAAAAAAGAAAAAGCCATCCCACCGCAAAAAGGAGGACGACGGCCAGCTGTCCATGGAGCTTCCCGTCGAACCTCCCGCCGAAATGCCGGACCGCTACCGGTTCGCCGAATGGGCCGCCGCGCCGGACGGGGAAGAGAATCTCTGGAAGCGGGACGACGTTCCCCACGACGGCTGGACCTGCGTGGACGTGATCGATCTGGGAGAGCCCGTGGGCATCTGCCGCATGTGCGGTCACCAGATCATCCGGTACGTCCACGTCATGCGCCACCCGGACTATCCCCGGACCATCGGAGCCGGATGCGTGTGC
This sequence comes from uncultured Ruminococcus sp., assembly GCA_902778205.1. GTDB lineage: Bacteria > Bacillota > Clostridia > Oscillospirales > CAG-272 > UMGS1696. The sequence goes on from CACYWX010000341.1 coordinate 3,776, forward strand.
GCCGGACGGATGGAGGGCGATCCGGAGGCGGCGAGGAACCGGGAGGCGGCCTTCAAGAACCGTCTGGCCCGGCGTGAGACCTTCATGGCCTCAAAGCTGAAGCGGAGCAGGAAGGGGAACGAGTATCTGAAATACAAGGGAGAACTCGTGACGCTGCTGGAGGACCGCTTCCGCCCGGGATGCTGGAAAACCGCCGTCCGGAGCATTTACACCGAACCGCGCCGGACCCGGGAGGAGGCTCTCGGAGACGCCTTCGACATCCTCGACCCGTGGGAGCTGTGACGGGGACGGGACCAAACCGCGACCTTGAGAAAACAAGGGGCTCTCGCACTAACTCCTGAAATCGGAGAAATGCGACAGCCCTTTTGTGATCCAAAGGTATTCGTTATTCTTTTTCTCCTTTATCGAGGAGAAAAAGAACCAA
>CACYWX010000342.1:0-4197 GCA_902778205.1 uncultured Ruminococcus sp.
ACCGGGAAGAATTTCTGCGCTTTATCCGGCCGGAAAACGTGAAGGCAGGATTGAAAGAGCAGAGGGTCATCTCCTTTCGGTACATGGTTCACCGGCATGAACGGGACACATGGGAGGAAGTACGCTTTGCCGGCGTCCGACAGCATGACGACCCGGAGGATCATCTGGTCCATCTTGTCGGTGCGTGTTTTGTGGACGTGGACACGGAAACGCGGAAGACCATGGCGCAGAATCAGGCCCTGCAGGATGCGCTGTCGGCTGCCGAGGCGGCCAACCGGGCCAAGACCGCGTTCCTCTCGAATATGAGCCACGAGATCCGCACACCCATGAACGCCATTATCGGGCTCGACAGCATCGCGCTGAATGACCAAGGCATTTCGGAACAAACGCGGGGATACCTTGAAAAAATCAGCGCGTCGGCTCATCACCTTCTTGAAATCATCAACGATATTCTGGATATGTCCCGTATCGAATCGGGGCGAATGTCGATCAAAAACGAGGAGTTTTCCTTCTCGAAATCCCTGGAGCAGGTCAACACCATCATCAGCGGACAGTGCCGGGATAAAGGACTTCACTACGAATGCCGGACGGCGGGGCAGATCGACGAATACTACATCGGCGACGATATGAAGCTGCGTCAGGTCATGATCAATATTCTCGGCAATGCCGTCAAGTTCACGCCCGAAGGAGGCGCCGCATCCTTCCTCATCGAAGACGTTGCAAGGATGGACGGAAAAGCGACGCTGAGGTTCACGATCCGTGATACCGGCATCGGCATGAGCAGGGAATATCTGCCCAGGCTGTTCGATCCCTTTACACAGGAGGATTCGTCCACAACCAGCAAATACGGAAGCACGGGACTCGGCATGCCGATTACCAAAAACATCGTGGAGTTGATGAACGGCACGATCGAAGTGGAGAGCGAAAAGGGAAAGGGTTCAACCTTTACCGTCACCGTCACGCTGGGACAGGCGGATCGTGCCGAGGACGGAGGCGACGAAACCGATCTCAGGCCGCATGAGATGAACGTACTGGTGATTGATGACGACCGCATCGCCTGCGAGCACGCGCAGATCGTCCTCGGACAGGTCGGCGTCAGCTGCGAGACCGTGCTGTCGGGCAGGGACGGCGTGGAGATGGTGAAAATGCGCCACGCCCGGCGCGAGGACTACAACCTGATTCTCGTGGACTGGAAGATGCCGGAAATGGACGGGCTGGAAACGACGCGGCAGATCCGCTCCGTTGTCGGAGACCATACGCCGATTATCATCCTGACCTCCTACAGCTGGGAGGAGATCGAGAACGAAGCGAGGGAGGCCGGGGTGGATACCTTCGCCGCCAAGCCCCTCTTTGCAGGAACGGTTATGGATGAATTCCGCGCGGCTTTCCGCAGGAAAAACGCACAGCTGATCCGGGAGACCGCCGATCTGAAAGGCCGCCGGGTTCTCTTGGCGGAGGACGTTCCCGTCAACGCGGAGATTTTGATGATGGTACTGGCCATGCGGGAAATGGAAGTCGATCACGCGGAAAACGGAAAAATCGCGGTCGAGCTGTTTTCATCGCACGAACCCGGCTACTACGCCGCGATTCTCATGGATATGCGTATGCCGGAGATGGACGGGTTGGAAGCGACGTGGACGATCCGGGCCATGGATCGCAGGGACGCCGGGGAAATCCCCATCATTGCGCTGACGGCCAACGCCTTCGACGAGGATGTTCAGCGCAGCATGCAGTCCGGTCTGAACGCGCATCTTTCCAAGCCGGTCGAACCCGATCTGCTGTTTGAGACGCTGGAGGAGCTGATCCGGACGTAAAGGAGTATGTGTGGGACGGTATGCGGGAGGCGAATCGGCAGAGGCTGAGACGGCTGTCCCTCCGATGCGCGGACAGTTGATTCAATACATATTGAGGTGACTATAATGAAAAAAGCGATTGGAATTATCCTATCAATCATCGGATGGATCGCTGCAGTCCTATGCTTCTTGGGATTACTCGGTGGGATCGGCACGCTGGTTCAGAGAAAGGGAGCGTCGTCTGATTCCGAAACCGTCGGACTGATCTGGCTTCTCGCGTTGGGAACAGCGGTTGGGGTACTTTTCATCGTGCTCGGAAAGAAGATCCGGACAGCTCAGAAGCAGGATGCTCAGAACGGCGCGAGCGTGAAGAAGGGAACGAGTCCGCTGGCCGCATGCGTTCTGGCGTTAGGGGTTTTGTTTTTCATTGGAGGGATCGTCATCCGCGTCTTCCCGTCTGGAGCCGCAAAGACAAATGCCCCTGCTGTTCGCGATGAGACAGAAATCCAGCCTGAGAAAGAAGTGGAGCTTGCGTTTGACTCCGAACCGGAGCCCAAGCCGGAATCGGAACAGGTAATCGCCGCCCGGACGCTCCTTGAAAAAACGTATGAAAGCCGCGTTTTCGACGAATCGTTCAACCTTGCGGAGCATCCGGGGCTTCTGGACCATACTGCCGTGACGGGACCGTTCCTTCAGATTGTAAAGGGGGACGGAGAGCCATATGTACCTGACTTTCCGGAGGGCGAAACACCGGATCCCGCGCTGCCCGACGGGGTTCGAATTGTTTCGGCTTCGGACGGGAATATTCCCGATGAGTATCTGAACCTTCTGCTGACGCCTGATAAGGAGAAGGCCGTTTCTGAAGGTCAGGGCGTGTTCGCACTGCTCGAATATACCGGATATGGGTCAGCCGGTGAGTATATAGGCGGGTTCAAGCTGTACTATCACAGGTCTCGCATCAGTTTCTACGATCTCTCAACCGGTGATATGATTGCATGGATGAAAACGACCGATATTCGTTCCGGCCCACCGTCTCTGGGCTTCGGAGAATATGATTCGGACGGGCAACATCCCATTCTTAAATATGAAAGCGGATCAATCTGGAATATTCCCCTTGTATGGACAACCGCACTTGACGAGCTGTTTTATGACGGGAACGGTTATCAGGTCGTCGGTACACGGCTGCTGTCCGTCCCCGAAGGTGTCGATCCCATCGTAGTTCCGGAAGGCGTGACACATATTGGAGACAATGTAGGATGCTATCATACCGCCTCCACAGTTCTTCTGCCAGATAGTCTCATCAGCATCGGATATGCCGCTTTCGCACACAGTGCGATCGAGGAGGCGGCCATCCCTGCGAACGTGCAGTATGTCGATGCCTACGCGTTTACCTATACGCCGTGGTGGGAGAGCAGGGAGAAAGAAGATTACGTAATCGTCGGAGATGGGGTGCTGATGTACGCCCGTGCACAGGGAGACGACATTACCCTGCCAGATGATGTCCGTTACGTGATGCCTCAGGCGCTCGACGGACTGTCCTGCCGGAAGCTGACGATACCGGCAACGGTACAGCAGCTCTGCGGGAGAGACAACTTTTCGGTGCTGTATCTGGAGGGGACGCTGGAGACGCTCGTTATTCGCGGCGGACTGGACGATGTCCTGACCGCACCAAACGCGGAAGTGCGGATCGCGTATTACTGCAATGCACTGAAAAGTGTCGTTGTCGACTGTGGGGTGGAAACCCTCCATCCTGACTGGCTCAAGGTTAACAGCGAGCGAAAAGAACAGCTGACGATCTACTGCAAAGAAGGAAGCGCGGCGGAAAAGTGGGCGGAGAAAAACGATGTGAAGCATCTGCCCCTGTCCGAATTCGAGCCCTAAGATAACAGCTGTTGCTCTAGCCAGCACGCACATCGAACGATCAGGCGGTGGAAGTCCGCAATTCTTTTATAATGGTGGTGGCTTACCGGACGCGCGTCATGAGGTTCGAGATGCATATCTACCACAGCATTTCGCTTTCATTGTATTATCACCGTTAACAATGTTGAATTGCTTTATCAAGATTTGAAGACTATGGAGCGAAAAAAGAAATCTGAAGCGGACGGCATATCGGTCAAAACCTTCCCCGCGTGTCGAGGAGGCCGCCGAATCCGCCCGATCGGATTCTGGGGATATATAAAAGGTCAGCCGCACATTACTGCCGCGGTTTCAGAAGAGACTCCCTCTGCCGACGCCGACTTTTCCCGCCGGCGGTACCCCGGAAACCCAAAGGGAATCCTACGATACAGTGCCAGGCACGGGCATATTTATAGCAATACTCAGAATTAGCTGCACTATGCCCAACAATTAGTTTTTGATCGAACTTTTTCCAAAAAGTTCGTGGGGTGTCGGGGCAACGCCCTGA
>CACYWX010000342.1:4227-6479 GCA_902778205.1 uncultured Ruminococcus sp.
ACTTCAAGGGAGTTCCTCTTTTGGTTCTTTTCTCCTCGATAAAGGAGAAAAGAACAACGTTCACCTTGATTGTGCGAGTATTTGAGCGGATTGCTATAAGCCGTATGATTCCCCACGATGGTAGCTGCATCCACAGTCGTTTCCAGCGTGTCCACCGCAGACCAGGCAAACACCCCCACAAGCAGGGCGATGACCGCTGCCAGAATGATCCACAGCCCGGGACTCGTCACACGCAGATAGCCGGTGAGATCCTCGGGCGAGGAGATGCGGTTCATAGCCTTTTTACGAAATATTGTCTGATTGTTTTCGACCATCGTATTCTCTCCCTTTCGCAGAGAGATCATTTGAAACGTCAGGGCTTGTTTCGGCATATGGTTAGTCGATCTGATAATAGCATATATCGCTGCAGTTTCCCGGTCTCTGGCTTAAAACAGCCGTAGGAGCTTGTAGAACTGCAGTACATAGTGGAGAAGAGAGAACCAGAAGAGACGATAAGAAAAACCATGTATTTTCATGCGTGATGGCAAGTCCCACAGCAATGGCTGCGGCGGGGAGATAATACATGGGCCGCATCTGTTTCCCTGGGGCTCCGGAGAATCCACACCTCCTCTTGCTTTTTTCAGCTCCTCGGAGCGTCTAATGGTGAAATAACTCTGGAAGAAGGCCTTCGCATGGCCCGAAAAGAGTTGTCTCCCTTTGCCCCGGATCGTTGAATCAGAGAGTTCAACCGGCGCTGCCCCAGTCTGTTGGCGGACTTGAGAAAAGGAAATGACGATCCCATCCGCATCCTGTGCCCAGAGAGTGGCGGTGTGGCGTTGATGAACAGCGTGCCCTCCCGGTTCGTGACGCCGACGATGTTCACGTTTCTCCTTCTTGCAGCCCGGTACGGCGAACCCTTCTACCTGTCACACATGGACGAACTGATGAAATACACACCGTTCACCGGAAACGTGCCGCCAGTGAGTCTGGCCACAGTACCCAGAAAGCCGATGAAAGTCGGCAAAGGAAAGGCTCGGCGGATAATGATATACGGAACTGTACGCTTGAATCATCACTGAAAGCGGAAAACCCGGGGAGGGTCTATCGCTTGAAAGCAGGTCGGAAACCGAGGATAGAAGGCAGAAACAGCCTGGTGAGAAAAGACGTACAGGGCAAACAGAAAGCAATATATCATAATCCAGCCGAGCCGCCGCTTGCGGGCCCCCATAAGCGGTGGTGTGGTAGGACGGAGGTTAGCCACCCCCGCCTACCCGATTACCGAAGAGGTTACGGCGAGAGGGCGCAGATAATCACGTTATCGTTGAGGCCGGAGATCATGGCATACTCATTTTCCGGGCGCGATCCGCCCCTCGGCGTATCCGATGAACTCCGCGCCGCCCCGTCTGCCGTTGTACCAGAGGCGGTAAGTCCCGTCGTCCGCCCGCACCACGGTGGGCTTGTAGCAGGATTCCGCGTCCCAGGCGTCCGGCGTCGGCATCACCAGCGGGTTCTCAGGCACGCGCTCCCATCCGGTGATCCCGTCCTTCGAGCGGGCGGCGCAGACACAGGCGGTGTGAATGTCCCGGTAGCCGATGTAGAACATGAGATACCCGCCGTCGTCCTCTTTGAGGACGTCGCACGCGCCGATCCGCTCCTGCTCGTACTCTTTTTCAGGGTTCGACCGGAAGATCGGATTTCCGAAATACTTGATCCAATTGATTCCGTCGTCCGATTCGGCATAGCAGATCACGTTCGGCTCGTAGGTCTCCCCGGCGGCATACCACATCTTGAATTTTCCGTTTTCAAACATCACGAAGGGGTTCATGACGGACTCTTTCTCAAAGTCCGCTTCGGGAACGAGGACGGGATTCTCGCGGAAGCGTTCAAAACGGATCCCGTCGTCGGAGCGGGCGATGCCGATCCACGATTTTCCATGCCCGCCTTCCCAGACCTGACCGGTATACCACATCAGCCAGCCGGCCCCCGCGGGATCGGGCAGGACGCAGTTTCGGTTTACGATCTGCTCCCAGCCGGACGCCGGGTTCGGACCGAGGGTGATAACGGGCTCGCTCCAATGGATCCCGTCATCCGAGAAGGTCACGGCGAAGGATTCCCGCGGACGCCAGGAGACGTCCATGCGCAGACGCCCGTCCGGCTGCTTCCGCACGAAGGCGTCGAACATCGTGCCGGTTTCCGGTCCGCCGAAGACGGGGGTCGGATATTTTTTGAATGATCCTGTTGTCATGAAAGTGCACCTCAGTTTCCGATCTTAT
>CACYWX010000343.1 GCA_902778205.1 uncultured Ruminococcus sp.
ATCCAATATCACGGACGCCATGCGCTGGGTGCTGGGGGAGCTGTCCCCGAAGATCATCCGCGGATCGAAGATGGAGGACGTGATCTTCGCCGGGGCGGACGACATGAAGCCCATGAGCTTCGCCGAGGTGTCCATGACCTTCGACGACAGCGCGGAGCCCCGGACCCTGCGCTCCCCCTACGAGGAGGTCACCGTCACCCGGCGCTATTACCGGAGCGGAGACAGCGAATACTTCATCAACCGGCGGAAATGCCGCATGAAGGACATCGTCGAGCTGTTCATGAACACCGGCGTGGGGCGGGACGGCTACTCCATCGTGGGACAGGGCCGCATCGCCGAGATCATCTCCCGCAAGAGCGAGGACCGTCGCGGCGTCTTTGAGGAGAGCGCGGGCATCGCCGGATTCCGGTACCGGAAGGCGGAGTCCGAAAAGAAGCTGGCCGAGACCGAGGCCAACATGGAGCGGGTAGCCGACATCGAAGCCGAGCTGGCCGCACGGGTGGGGCCTCTGGAAAAGGAGGCCGCTCGTGCGAGGCAGTATCTGGAGCTGTACGCGGAGAAGAAGAACACCGACATCTCCCTGTGGCTCTACGAGGCGGCGCGGCTGAAGGAGGCCGTCCGGAAAAGCGCGGACGACGCGGCTCTGTCGGCCCATGAGCTGGAAATGGCGGAGGACTCTCTGAAGGTGACCTCCGATCTGATTGAGCGGCTCTACGGGCAGTCCCGGGAGTGTACGGAGAATTCCCGCCGCAACCGGGAGACCGTCTCCGACGTGACGAAGCGCATGAACGCCGCATCCTCGGAGGCCCGTGTGCTGGACCGGGAACGTCAGCACGCCGAACGGGAGCTGGCGTCGGAGAGGACCATGGCGGAATCCTCCTCCGCGGCTATGGCTCAGGAGGAAGCAAAGCTGGCGGCTCTGAAGGAACGGGCCCTTGCCATCGCGGCGGACACAGCGGAGGCAGAAAAGCGGTACGCGGAGCACACGGAACGGCTGGACGCCCTGAACCGGTCCATCCGGGAGAAGGACGAGCGGCAGAAGCGGGCCCTGGAGCGGCAGAGAGAGGCGGAAAACCGCCTGACCGATCTCCGGGTGCGGCTGAATGTGCTGGAAAGCAACATATCCAATCAGAAAAAACGGTCGGAGACCATCGGATCCGATCTGGACAAATATTCTGCGGAGATCGCGGAATGCGACCGGATCTGCGATGAGGCCGCGAAAACCGCCGGGGCTTACCGGGAGGAGATCCGGAAGATCGAAGAGGAGCTCGCCGCGTCCCGGGAAAGGATCGCGGAGATGAAGCGGGAGGCTGGCGAAAAGGAGCGGGAGGCCCGTCGGATCCAGGCGGACGTGGCGTCCTTTGACAGCCGCATCGCCGCCATGACCCGGATGCAGGAGCATTTCGACGGATACAACAACGCGGTCCGGTACGTCATGAACGAGGCGGCGGCGGGACGGCTGGCGGGGATCCGGGGACCCCTCTCCACCCTCATCACCGTGGAGAGGGAGTACATCCCGGCCATCGAGACCTCCCTGGGAGGCGCCCTGCAGAACATCGTCACCGCCGACGAGCCCTCCGCCAAGCAGGCCATCGCGGCTCTGAAACGCTCGGGGACCGGGCGCGCCACCTTCTATCCCGTCACCACCGTGCGGGCGCAGGAGCGGGGCAGGGAATACGACGGCGTGGAGCGTGCCCGGGGCTTTATCGGTTGGGGAGACGAGCTGACGGCGTCGGCCCCGGAATACCGGACCATCGTGAAATCCCTGCTGGCGCGGCTGGCGGTGTTCGATACCCTGGACAACGCCTCCGACGCGGCGAGGGCCCGTGGCTGGAGGATCCGCGCGGTCACCCTGGACGGCCAGCAGATCAACGCGGGAGGCTCCTTCACCGGCGGTGCGGCAAAGCGGGACAGCGGCATGCTCTCCCGGTCCGCGGAGATCGAGCGGATGAAGAAGGAGAGAGAGGACGCGGACAAATCCCTCCGGACCCTGAAAAAGCAGATCGAGGAGGCCGGTGCGAAAATCGCCGAGGCCGAATCGGAGAACGGCGGCGGGGAAGAGCGGTCGCGCCTTATGAGCGTGCTGGCCGGCACCGAGGAAAAGACCTACAGCGACGCCGACGGGAGACGCAGGACCCTGACGGAGCTGGTGGAGAACATGAAGCGGGACGCGGCCGGTCTGGACGAATCCTCTCAGAAATCCGCGGAGGAGACCGAAAAGCTCCGAAAAAGCGCGGAGGATACAGCCGCCGAGGCCGAGCGCATCCGGGCCGAGCGTGAGGACATTGTGGCATCCCGGGGCGAGGATGAGCTGGAGGCCGGGGAGATCGGGAAGGCGGCCGAGGCGGACAGGATCCGTCTGGCGGAGCTGAACCGGGACAGAGAAGCGGCCGCCGTTTCCATCCGGGAGACGGAGGAGCGGAACGAGGATTCCGACCGGGCTGCCGAGGCGCACCGGATCAGGGCACGGGAGCTGGAGGAGAAGATCCGCTCTCTGACGGAGGAATGCGCCGGTCAGGAGAAGACGGCGGAGGATCTGAAGTGTGAGATCGCGGCTCTGGAGGAGAAGCAGAAGGAGCTCGACGCAGCGGCAGACGACATCGACACGCGGCTCAGCGGACTGCGGAAGACCGAGCAGGCGCAGATCGCCAAAAAAGACCTGACCTTCGCGGCCCATTCCAAGAACGAGGCGCGGCTCAATTCCCTGAAGGACACGGAGCAGAAGGCCCACGCCTCCCTCTGGGACGACTACGAGCTGACCTGGGCCACGGCGGTGAAATACGCGGAGGACAACCGCCTGCCCACTGTGGAGGACGGGGAGCGGTCCCGGTTCTTGGCGCGGCAGAACGAATTGAAGGGAAAGCTCCGGTCACTGGGCCACGTGAACGTGGACGCGGTGGACGAATACAACGAGGTGAAGGCCCGGTACGAGACCATCTCCACCCAGCTATCCGATCTCAGAGCCTCCCGGGAGGATCTGGAGAACGTGATCCGCGGCATCGAGCGGGACATGAAGACCATGTTTCTGGACGCCTTCGCCCGGATCAACACCTATTTCGGCGAGGTCTTCCGGGAGCTGTTCGGCGGAGGCCACGCGGAGGTGATCCTGACGGATCCGGACAACGCGCTGGAATCCGGCATCGAAATCACGGCCGCCCCTCCCGGAAAGACCGTCAAGAACCTGAATCTGCTGTCCGGCGGGGAGCAGGCCTTCATCGCCATCGCCCTGCTGTTCGCCCTCATCAAGGTCAACCCGTCCCCCTTCTGCATCTTCGACGAGATCGAGGCGGCGCTGGACGAGGTGAACGTGAGCCGGGTGGCCCGGTACGTGAAGAACGTGTCGAAGGACATGCAGATCATCATGATCTCCCACCGGCGCGGGACCATGGACATCGCGGACACTCTCTACGGCGTGACCATGCAGAAGAGCGGCGTATCCAAGGTCTTCACCCTTGGCGCCGGAGACGACAGGGAAGCATATCTGAAATAAACGGGGACCGCGGAGCACGACTCCGGGCCCGACGACTCGCGAGGTACTTATGGGATTTTTTGACAAGCTGAAGGCAGGTCTTCAGAAGACCAAGGCCGCCGTGTTCGGACAGCTCAACCAGGTCATGAAGAACTTCCGCCGGGTGGACGAGGATCTCCTTGAGGAGCTGGAGGAGATCATGATCATGGCCGACATGGGTGCGGCCACCACCGAAAAGGTCATCGACGAGCTGCGGGACCGGATCAAGCTGAAGAACATCAAGAGCGCGGACGGCGTCCGGGAGGAGCTGGCCGACATTCTCCGGGCTCAGGTGGGAGACGGGGAGCCCCTGGATCTCTCCACCACGCCCTCCGTCATTCTGGTCATCGGCGTGAACGGCGCGGGCAAGACCACCTCCATCGGAAAGATCGCCAACAACCTCCGGAAGGAGGGAAAGCGCGTGGTGGTGGCGGCGGCGGATACATTCCGTGCGGCGGCCATCGAGCAGCTGGGCGTCTGGTGCGAGCGGGCCGGCGTGGAAATGATCTCCCAGAAGGAGGGAGCGGATCCCGCCTCCGTGGTGTTCGACGCCATCGCCGCGGCCAACAAGAGAAAGGCCGACGTGCTGATCATCGACACCGCCGGACGCCTTCACAACAAGTCCAATCTGATGGACGAGCTGGCGAAGATCAACCG
>CACYWX010000344.1 GCA_902778205.1 uncultured Ruminococcus sp.
GTCAGGGCGTTGCCCCGACACCCCACGAACTTTTTGGAAAAAGTTCGATCAAAAACTAATTGTTGGGCATAGTGCGGCTAATTCTGAGTATTGCTATAAAATTGTCTGTTCCGGGATAGATGCGGATTCCCCTTACTGCCTGGAATTCTTCAGAAGGCCGGGGCGGTCCTTGGGCTTTGAGACCTCCGTCTTCAGATTGACGGTCAGCCACACGACGGTCAGAACGGCGAAGGCCAGGCTCAGGCAGGCCAGCCAGATCCACTCATTTTCCAGGTTCTGCGTGGTGAAGTCCACGTTTTCCCGGTCCGCGTATGCGTAGGGATGACTTTCCAGCACGAATCCCAGGGCTCTGGAGCAGTGGTAGCAGAGGATGATCTGCTTGACCCGGTTGAGGACTCCCGTCAGCTTCAGAAGGATGCCGGACAGGAGCACCTGGGAGATCAGGACGAAGGCGGAGGCGGTGGACGTGGCTTCCGGCTTTGTGACCAGCACGGAGATCAGAAGGCCCATGGTGGTGAAGGCGAGATACATCAGGAACATCGTGAAGAACAGCTCCCGGTTTCCGCTCCAGACATGGCTGGTATCCGGCATGTCATAGCTGGAAATGAACGCGAAGTATGTAATGCCCGCCGCCGCCGCGTCCAGGAGACACAGGCAGACGATCTTCGCAAGATAATAGATGACGAGGGATTCGCCGGCCATCTTTTCCCGCTTCAGCACGGTGAACTCCTTGCAGATCTGGGTGGAGGACATGAGGGTCACGAAGAAGCAGACGGTACAGGCCAGAAGATACATGATGAGGGCCGCGTTGAGATGCATGCTTTTCTCGATGAACAGCGCCTTGTCCGTGATAATCTTCGGCAGGATAAAGCGGACGATCAGGGCCGGCAGCAGGAAGGACAGGATTGTCAGAAAGGTCCGGCCGAAGGAGGAGAACAGCAGGGCGAAGTTGCGCTCCAGCAGGACCGGGAACTGTCTCAGCCGGTTCACCTGATGGTGGCCGAACAGCTTTCTCTCCTGCTCCTCCCCGCGCCTCTCCTCTCCGCGTGCGGCCGCGGCTCCCCCGTCCCGCTCGGGTTTCATGTGCTCGATGATCTCGAAGATCCGCACGATGTCGTCCGTGCCGAAATGGGCAAAGGCGGCGTCCAGAGAACCGTAGAACCGGAGATACCCGCCGGGACCCACGAAGGCCACCTTGTCGCACATCTTCAGCTGGAGGGTGCTGTGTGTGACCAGGATCACCGCTTTCCCGGCGTCGGCGGTTCTGCGCAGGGAATTCATCAGCTCCTTCTCCGTCTGGGGGTCCAGTCCGGAGGTGGGCTCGTCCAGGAAGAGGATGTCCGGATTCGCCAACAACTCCACGGCGATGCTGGCTCTTTTCCGCTGTCCGCCGCTGAGCTCCCCGATCTTCGCGTTCCGCTTGTGGGTGAGATCCACGATGCTCAGAGCGCGCGCCACGGCCTGCTCCACGTCCTTCTTTCCCGCTCCCCGGACCGTCTCCGGAAGCCGCAATCTGGCCGAATACCGAAGCATCTGCTCCACGGTCAGCTGGTCGTAAACGATGTCCGACTGGGGGACGTATCCGATCAGGTGGCGGAGATCCTTGTACTTCACGTACAGGTCGATGCCGTTGACCAGAACATGGCCCTCCGCCGGTCTGAGATAGCCGCACATGCAGTTGAGCAGGGTGGACTTGCCCGCGCCGGAGCCGCCTACGATGGCCACCAGCTCCCCGGCGTTCACCTTCATGTTCACCCGGTTGGTCCGGGTCTTCACGCCCTTCAGAAGGCTTCCCCGCCGGACCACCACGCCCCGGGCCTCGATGGAATTGCCGAAGGTGTGGTAGAAGAGCCGCTCCACCGGTTCCTCGCCGCTCCGGTCCCGGATGAGGACGAAGTGGGTCTTTCCGATCTGGATGACGTCCTTGTTGTAGAGCCGGGTGTCGCCCTCGATCCGGTCCGTGTTGACGAAGGTGCCGTTGTCGCTCCGGTTCTTCACGCACCAGGCGTCCCGTCCGGCCTCGTAGTACAGCTCGGCGTGGTTCCGGGACACGTTGATGTCGGGCAGGACCACGTCGGATTCCCCGTCGTCCAGGCCGATCCGCAGGATCCTGTTCCGATTCAGCTCCACGGTTTTCCACGCGCTCCCGCCGATGTCCGAATAGGCGATCATGAGGAACACGTCGTCGGGGTCGTTGTCGTTGGTGATCTTCAAGAGGTCCGCCCCGAGAAGACTGGCGGCGCGGCTCAGCTGTCTGTCGCCCCGGTGGAGGCGCTCCTGATCGTCCCAGACCTTCCAGTACTGGTTCTTCCGGATGAAGTGGATGCTTCCCCTTCTGGACACCAGCCGGTTCGTCACATAGACCACGGCTCCGTCCCGGCCGCGGCTGACGGTGCCGACGGTCTGCTGGGGGTCGCTGATCCGGGAGACCGTCACCTCGCCGCAGTTCATGTAGTCGGACAGATCCACCGTCCGGGGGACGTCGTTCCCGTCGAAGATGACGATGAGATTTCCCGAGAAATCGATTCCGTCGTTGACAGGCGCGACAAAGGTTTTTTCCAAATCGTCGATGCGGTTCATTTTTTCTCTCACTTCCTCGGTTATGTACAGGGGTTCAGGCTGTCTTTTGTCCGCGCGGCGGGATCAGCCCTGCTTCTCGCAGAGGTAGATGTCCGCCATCTGGAAGGTGCCGGAGGGAGTCCCCCACACCTTGAAGAGATAGGAACTGTATGCTGCCATTTGTATCTTCCTTCTCCGATGTCAACTGCGTACCAAATCCGAACGTCACGGCCAAAATCAATCCCGGTGAGCATCGTTCCCGCCGGACCCGAAGAGCCGCCCGAGGAAGATCAGAAGCGCCCCTTTTTTCTTCTCGATCCTGCACAGCAGGACGGTGACGTTGTCGCGTCCGCCGTTTTCCAGCGCTCTGTCCCGAAGTGCGGCGGCGGCGTCCGTCAGACTCCCGGTCCTCAGGATCCGGCCGATCTCCTCCTCCGGTACCATGTCCGTGAGGCCATCCGAGCAGACCAGGTAGACGTCCCCGCTCCGAAACTTCCGGTAGGCGATGTACGGCTCGATCAGAAGCTCGTCCTCCGGGATCCCCAGATTCTGGGACAGCGGAGGCTTTTTCCACCCCTCCATGGGGATCACGTGGTCCTCGGAGAGCTGGATCAGCCTTTTGCAGGAGTCGAGATAGATCCGCGAGTCCCCCACGTTGCAGACGCGGACTCCGTCGGGCCGGAAGAGCAGGACCGCCGCCGTGGTGCCCATGGAGGAGATGTTGTTGCGGTCCGCGTACTGGCAGATCCTCCGGTTGGCGTACCGGCAGAAGCCCACCAGGGCCTCCTCGGGATCCCCCTCGAAGGAGGTCCCGGCGGCGGTTTCCGCGGCAAGGAAGGACGCCATTTCTCCGAGCTCTTCCCCGCCCATGCCGTCGAACACGCCCACCAGCCGCGGTGAGTCGGGACGGAATCTGCCCTCCACAGGCGTCTCGGTCCCCTTGTTGTCGTACCCCATATACCGGCTCAGACATATAAAATTGTCCTCGTTGTTCTTTCTGATCCTGCCGGTGTGACTCAGGCAGACGAATCGTATACTCCAGCTCATTGCTCCGCTCTACCGTATCCAAAGCCTTGCGGGAAGCCGTCGGAACGGAGTCCGTTCAAACGGGCCTCACCGGCGGTTTCACATTTATATTCCTCATTATTATAGCGCAGGATTATAGCGCAGGCTCCATAATCTGTCAACCTGCAATTTTCCGTATCGCCTGCACCGATGATCCGCCCCGGGATGAGCGCAAAAAAGAGGAGCCCGAAGGTTCCTCTTTTGATTATGGATGATGGATAACAGCTGTGTCAGCCGATTATCCGGACCGCTCAGTGATGCTTCTTGGAAGCGGCGAAGCCGGCCAGGGAAACCACAGCGGTGACAGCGGCGATGATGCCGAAGTCGAAGGTCTGGGGAGCCTCAGCCTTGTCGTCCATAGCCTGGTCAACAGTCTCGGCGGGAGCGTCGGCGGTCTTGTCGCCAAGCAGGTTCAGCTCGGAAACCTGGAACAGGTTGGCGGCGGTGGAGGCAGCTTCGAACTTCACATAGGAGACGCCTTCAGCGGCAGCCTCACCGGCATAGTAGGTGAAGTTGGTCTCTTCGAAGAAGGTGTCGTCGC
>CACYWX010000345.1 GCA_902778205.1 uncultured Ruminococcus sp.
CGGGTGGAGACCGCTCCCTATGACCGGGCCGGAGCGTATACGCTCTTCGACGAGGCGATGCCCGCGGACCGGCTGTACAGCGTCACCGGCCCGAAGGGGGATCCCGCGTTCTCCGGCACCGTCCGGTACACCGCGTCCTTTGAAGGGAAGAGGGAAGCTCTGGCCGTCGATCTCGGCGAAGTGGGGCAGACCTCCCGTCTATGGCTGAACGGAAGGGATCTCGGCGTCCGGGTATGCTCGCCGTACCGCTACGACCTGACCGACGCGCTGAACGACGGGGAGAACACGCTGGTGATCGAGGCCGCGAATACCCTGGCCAACGCCGTGCGGGATCATTTCTCCTCCTTCATGGCGATCCCGGCCTCCGGCCTCCTGGGACCCGTCCGGTTCCTGCGGCTGGAATGAGTTTGAGAGAGTCCGTTTGATCCTCATACAGAAAAGGAGTGCAAATATGAGACTGAGCCGACAATCGCTCAGAATCGGTGCGCTGCTTCTGGCGGCGGCCATGATGCTTCCTGGATGGGCCGGGTGCAGTGAAACCACGTCGGATGAACCGTCCTCTCCGCAGTCCGGCGGGGAACAGCAGACGCCCTCCGATCAGACCGACACCCCCGAGACCGAGGCGGAAACCGAATACCCCCGCGACAATCTGCCCGGGGATCTGGACTACGGCGGAGGCGAGGTATCCGTGTTCGGATGGTCCGGTCCGAATCTGGTGGAGTTCTACGTGGAGGAGCAGAACGGGGAGATCGTCAACGACGCCATCTACGCCCGTAACCTGGCGGTGGAGGAGAGGCTCAACATCGGGCTGACCTACCATCTGGAGCCGGGAGCCTACGACCAGCGGAACGACTGGGTCCGGATCCTCAGCGCCAGCATCACGGCCGGGGACGGGGCTTACGACATCTCCGGCGGGTACTCCATGGCGGGGGCGTCCCTGGCCTCCAAGGGCATGTGCCTGCCGCTGACCGAACGGGAGTATCTGGATTTCTCCATGCCCTGGTGGCCGTCGTCCCTGCTGGATGAGGCGACCTGCGGCGGGAAGCTGTATTTCTGCTCCGGCGACATCTCCACCTACATGATCTATTACCTGTACGGGATCTATTTCAACCAGGAGATCCTGAGCGAGTACGATCTGGAAAGCCCCTATGACCTGGTGCAGAGCGGCGCGTGGACCCTGGACAAAATGAGCTCCATGGCAGCCGGCGTCTACACGGACCTGAACGGAGACGGGCAGAAGGGCTTTGAGGACCGGCTGGGCTACATCACCTACTCGATCTACGTGGACCCCTACTTCTTCAGCTGCGGCCTGCACACCACGGAAAAGGACGAGGACGACATCCCGCACCTTTCCCCCGAATTCACCGGCGAAAAGGCCCACAGCGTGCTGGAGAAGGTGGTGGCCATGGTCAGCGAGGAGGGCTGTCTGGTGGGCAACGGAGCCGAGCAGATCGATCCCTCCTACAATGTATTCAAGGAAAACCGCGCCCTGTTCACCTCCCACGAGCTGACCTTCGCCGTCAATCACCTGCGGGACGTGGAGTTCACCTACGGCATCGTGCCCTATCCGAAGTACGAGGCGGCGCAGGAGAACTACGTGACCATCACGTCCTTCCCCTACACCCTGTACGGCATTCCGATCGACGCCCGGGATCCCGACATGTCCGCGGCGGTGATGGAGGCCATGGCGTCCGAGAGCTTCCGCACCGTGTCTCCCGCCCTGTTCGAGAACGCCTTCAAGGTCAAGTACGCGCAGGATCAGCAGTCCTCCCTCATGTACGACCTGATCCGCTCCACCGTGTCCTTCGACTTCGGCCGCGTGTTCAACAACGATCTGGGAGGGCTGACCTACTCCCTCTTCCGCACCGCCGTGGTCAGCCAGAACACCAACTGGGCCTCCACCGTCAAGTCCAACGAAAAGGTTCTGACCAAGCAGATCGAGAAGCTGACGAAGGCTCTGCTGGGCGAATGAGTCTGAAATAAGAAAAATACTCTGAAGAGCAAATCCTTCGCGCCGTCCGGTATGGGTTCCGACGAATCCAAAGGGCGGCGCGTCCGCTTTCCTGTTGCAATCGCCCTCCGCATGTGCTATAATCGAATCAACACACCTCCCTCAAAGGAGACCCGCCATGATCGCCGAAGGCCGTTACGCCTCCCTCCGCTCCATCCGTCTGCGCCCCTCCCGCTTCACCGAAAACATGGACCGGGACCTGGCCTACCTGAAAAAGCTGGATCCCGACCGCATGCTCCACAATTTCCGCCGCGCCTTTGGAATCCGCTCCGACGCCGAGCCGCTGTACGGCTGGGACGAGGAGACCGGACTGCTCCGGGGACACTCCACAGGCCATTTTCTCTCCGCCCTGGCCATCGCCGTCACCGCCACGGATGATCCGGACCTGACGGACAAGCTGTCCTATATGGTCCACGAGCTCCGCTCCCTCCAGCGGATGTCCCGCGGAAGGGCCCGGGATTTCGCCACCGTCTGCACTCCGGACGACTGTCCCCAGGAGAAGTGGAGCCGGGATCCGTCGGTCTGGGGCGAAGGCTTCCTCTCCGCCTATTCCCCGGATCAGTTCGCCCTGCTTGAGCAGTTCACCCCCTACGCGAAGATCTGGGCGCCCTACTACACCCTCCACAAGCTCACGGCCGGATTCATCGAAGCCTTCGAGCGCACCGGAAACCGGGAAGCCCTGGACTGCGCCCGGGGGATCGGGGACTGGGTATACGACCGCCTGTCTCCCCTGACGCCGGAGCATCGGAGGAAGATGTGGAGCATGTACATCGCGGGCGAATACGGCGGCATGAACGAATCCATGGCCCGTCTGGCGCTCATCACCGGGGAGGAGAAGTACCTCGCCTGCGCGAAGCTCTTCGACAACGACAATATCCTCCCGGGGCTGGCGGAGGGAGAGGATACCTTCCATAACCTCCACGCCAACCAGCACATCCCCCAGATCATGGGCGCCATGCTGGAATACGAGGCGTCCGGGGAAACCCGGTATCACCGCGCCGCGAAGTCCTTCCTGTCCCACGTTCTGGCGCACCACATGTACGTCATCGGCGGCGTGCGACAGGGCGAGTGCTTCCGGGAACCGGACTCCCTGGCTCGGTATATCAAAGAAGGCACAAACTGCGAGACCTGCGCCGCGTACAATCTTCTGAAGCTGGCCCGGGAGCTGTACGCTCACGATCCGGAGAACGCCTCCCTTATGGATTATTACGAGCGGGCCATGATCAACCAGATCCTGGCCTCCCAGAAGCCGGACGGAAACGAGCATGAGACCAACGCCGTCACCTATATGCTCCCCATCGGTCCCGGCGCGGAAAAGGAGTATTCCAACGACTGGTGGGCTTTCACCTGCTGTCACGGCACCGGCATGGAGAACCACGTGAAGTACCCGGACGCCCAGCTATTCCGCACCGCCGATACCCTCTATCTGCACCAGTATCTCCCCGCCGTCATCGAGGAGGACGGTCTGCGCCTGGACGTGAACATCTCCTTCCCGGAGGGACAGGGAACAATTACTGTGACTGCGTCCGAACCCATGACCCTGAAGCTGAGGATCCCGCCGTGGTGCCCGGAAAACCCCTTCAGAGCAGAAGGCCTGACCACCGCCGGACGCTTCGCCGTTCTGCCGCTCGAGGCCGGGAAAACCTCAGAGATCACCGTCTCCTTCGGATACCGTCCGCGGTTTGAGTTCACGCCCGATCTGACGGAGGACGGACACCGCCTGGCCGCCCTTCTGTACGGTCCCTTCGTCATGGTCACGGAGGATCCCTCAAAGGAATTCCTGACTTTGGATGCCGACAGCAGGCCCGAGCCTCTTCCGAATCGCTTCGCACTTACCTTCTGCGGCCGCACCTTCATCCCCATGTACGAGGCCCACGGCATCCCGTACCACACGTATTTCAAGCTGAAATAAACGATCGAGCCGAACAGCGATAATAGGCGTTCGTCAATTCACGATTAAGTGTTTGTCGAACGCCTATTTTATTGCAGGAGCCGTTCCGGATCATGCTCCGATTTCCGGTTATTCTTATCCTCTCAGGCACCACCAGTGATTTTTAAACTCCGCGAACCGCTTGGCCAGAGCGAGCATGGGGCCAAGCACGAACCGGATCTTCGGCGCGTGGGCAACCGTCCAGACGACGAGCGGCTCTT
>CACYWX010000346.1 GCA_902778205.1 uncultured Ruminococcus sp.
TCAGGGCGTTGCCCCGACACCCCACGAACTTTTTGGAAAAAGTTCGATCAAAAACTAATTGTTGGGCATAGTGCAGCTAATTCTGAGTATTGCTATAAAAAGACAATCTGTCAAAGATGTGCAAAAAACAAAGTCAGAAAAAGTGCTCTGCACGTTACCCCGTGCTGCACGAAGAGAAGAATGCTGCACCAGTGTATTTATAAAGTTCTTGCCGCTCAACTTGTTGAGCAGGGCTTCCTTTCAAGAAGCCGCGTTTTCCTTTTAGCTTGAGATTGGTATGATTACCCGATCTCCGCCTCGGCGATGCGGACCACCAGGTTGGTGCCGTAGGGATAGCCGGTGCAGTCGATGACGACGCGGTCTCCGTCCTGCTCGAAGGCCAGGGGCTCTCCGTTGTCCGTCCAGCGGATGGAGCGGATCCGGTCCGCCACGCCGGTGAAGGTCTTTTTCCCGGTGCCTCCGTCTGCCACCACCACGTTGCCGTCCCCCACCACGGACAGATCGTGGACGTAGAAGTGAAGGGTGTTCCCGCTCTTTAAGGCGAAGTTCTTCCCTGTTCCCGTCACGCCGCAGGGCTTGCCCTCGTAGATGTTGGCGCGGCTTTCCCCGATCCATCCGCCGATGCCCCGGAGAAGCGCCTCCTGCAAAAGGGTGATCTCGCCCTCGCCGGTGGGACCCACGTTCAGCAGGTAGTTGGCCCCCACCTTCCGGCAGGCGCAGAGGGTCTCGATGAGGTGGGGCAGGGATTTGGCGTTGAAATCCTTCGCTCCGTAGCCCCAGTGGGCGTTGATGGTCTGGCACATCTCGGCGGCGAAGTACTTGGACATACCCTCCCGGTTCATGGGCGTGGGGCGGCCCTGCTCGAACGTCACGGAGTCCAGCTCGGGATTTCCCGCCTCGCCTCTGGCGGACAGGCCCGTGTTGTTGACGATGATGGCGTCGGGCTGATGCTTCCGGATCACGGCGTAGAGGGCGTCCTCCTCCCAGTCCTCGCCGGGCTTGGACCAGTTGCCGTCGAACCACAGGCCGCCGATCTTCCCGTATTCGGTGCAGAGGATCTCCACGGAATCCCGCAGGTACTGCAGATAGGCCTTGAAATTGCCGTTGAAGTCGGGGTTGTACCAGTCCAGGGTGGTGTGGTAGAAGAAGGGGACGATGCCCTCGGAGCGGCACCCGTCCACGAACTCCCGGACCAGGTCCCGGCCGGCGGGGGTGTGGGGCGCGTCATAGGTGTTGAGTCCCTTCGTGTCGTAGAGGGAGAAGCCCTCATGGTGCCGGGTGGTGAGGGTGATGTACTTCATGCCGGCGGCCTTTGCGGTGCGGGCGATTTTTCCGCCGTCGAACTTCGAGGCGGTGAAGGTGGAGGCGAGGTTTTTGTACTCCTCCAGGGGGATCCGCTCCTGGTTCATGACCCATTCGCCTCTTCCCAGCTGCGAATAGAGGCCCCAGTGGATGAACATGCCGAAGCCGAACTTTTCAAATTCAGCCACGCGCTTTTCGGGGGTGGGGATGGACATGGTGATTCTTCCTTTCTTTTAGGAAGGAAACGCTTCGCGTTTCCAATTGAATGGCCTTGCGCAGGCCGGGCGGTGGGAGGGACCCAGCTCAAGCCGCAGGGCCCCTCCCACGGGTCCCTTGGCTATATAGTATCTTAAACAGCTCGCCTCTGAAGCCACCCTTGACCGCACAACCCACGCTTCGCGGCGAAACATGGAGGCCAGCAATGGCGCGGACTCCATGCAGCAGTCGAATCATCCAGCCATCAAAACGCGCTTCCATTACACGGCCGCGATGGAGAGAAGATGAAACTGAAAGTTCAGTCTCGCGCGATTAAAATCGGGCTCTGAACAGGACAGAAAAACTATATTGTCAGTCCCCTGTCATGCGCGCTTCGATCTCTGTTTGCGAGGCTCCCGAGCAAGCCGTGAAATCCCATCGCAGATGAGATTTCACGCATGTTACGGCTGACTCTGCCAGACCGCACGAGGATTGGGATGCACAATAAAATATGAATACCTGGACAAGCTGTCAGGTTATGCTCCCCGGCCAAGGGGCCTCCCCGGGTGAGGGGTGGGTATGCAAGCAAACCCGTCGGCCATGAGATGGTCCCCTCCCGGGCGCTCGTCCCGCGCTGGGGCATTAATCCGCAAAGGCGCAGCCTTTGCTTCCGCATCGTGCGGACACACTGTGGTTTTACCAGTACTTCCGGTCCAGCGCACGCATCTGGGCGGCTTCGGTGACGTGGCGCTTTTTCAGGGGGCCGCCGATCATGCCGTCGGTCTCCCGCTGCCCGCTCTCCGCCGCCTCCAGATCCGCCAGGGTCCTTGCCACCCGCAGGATCCGGTCGTAGGCCCGGGCGGAGAGGTTCGTGCGCTCGAAGACGCCCTCCATGACCCGCCGGCACTCTTCGTCCAGGGAGCAGAACAGGCGCAGCTCCTCCGTCTGCATCAGGGCGTTGGACCGGCTGCTCCAGTCGGAAAAGCCCGCCGCCCGGAACCGCTCCCGGGACAGCTCCCTGGCCGCCTCCACCCGCTCCCGCACCGCGGCGGAGGATTCGGCGGGACGCTCGTCGGACAGCTCGGCGAAGTTCAGCTCCGGCATCTCCACCTGGATGTCGATCCGGTCCAGCATGGGTCCGCTGACCTTCGCCAGATACGCCTTGATGTCGGCGGGCTTGCAGGTGCATTTGCCGGTCCTGCTTCCGTAATAGCCGCACCGGCAGGGGTTCATGGCGCAGACCATCATGAAGGAGGAGGGATAGGTGACCCGCCCCGCCGCCCGGGTGATGGTGACCTGCTTATCCTCGATGGGCTGACGGAGGGCCTCCAGCGCGTCCTTCTTGAACTCCGGAAACTCGTCCAGAAAGAGAACGCCGTTGTGGGCCAGGGAAATCTCCCCGGGCATGGGGACCTTGCCGCCGCCCACCAGAGCCGCCGTGCTGAGGGAATGATGCGGGGAGCGGAAGGGCCGGGTCAGCACGAAGGGGATGTCCTCGTCCAGCATCCCGGCGCAGGACCAGATCTTCGTGGCGTCCAGCGCCTCCTCGTAGCTCATGCGGGGCAGGATGGTGGGGAGGCGCTTGGCCAGCATGGATTTGCCGGACCCGGGCGGGCCGATGAGGAGGATGTTGTGGCCTCCCGCCGCCGCCGTCACCATGGCGCGCTTGGCCCGGTACTGGCCCTTCACCTGGGAGAAGTCGTCGGAGGACACGTACTCCGCCAGCCGGTCGTAGGGATTCCCTCCGGCGGGGGACAGCAGGGTCTTCCCCTCCAGATGCTCCACCAGGGACCGGATGCAGTCCACGCCGTAGACGTTCACGCCCTCCCGGCAGGCCACGGACGCCTCCCTGAGATTCCCGGCGGGGACGAAGATCTCCGTCCGCCCGCTCTGGATGGCCGCCAGCGTCATGCCCAGCGCGCCCCGGACCGGCCGGACCTCCCCGGAAAAGGAGATCTCCCCGATGAAGGACATATCCTCCGTATTGGCGCCGATGAAGCCGCAGCAGGCGTAGACCGCCACAAGGACGGCCAGCTCCACGGCGGTGCCCTCCTTCTTTTTATCGGCGGGCGCCAGATTGACGGAGATCTCCGCGGAGGGGATGGGATAGCCGCTCTCCTCCGAGCCGGTGAAGATGCGCTTCTCGGATTCCCGGATGGCGGCGTCCGGCAGGCCCACGATCTCGAAGGACGGAAGCCCCCGGCGGGCGGAGCACTCCACGGTCACCTCATAGCCGTCCGCTCCCAGAGTGGCGGCGGAATACGCGACGGACAGCATGGCGGATCCTCCTTGGGATGAATTTGATGGATGGGACAATCCTTCTTTTCCCGTCCATTGTACCATACTCTCCCCGCGGCCGCAAGAGGATCGGGGAATTTGTGGGAGATTTCCCTTTATTTTTCATTCAGCCTCTTGACATTGCGGGGATTTCCATGTAAAATAGTAGGAGCTATGCGAGCATTTGAGAGCATATATTTTATCCGGACATAGAGCAAGGAGAACCATCAACATGAGCCTGAAATCCCAGGAAACCATCGGCGCCAATCAGCGCAAGATCACCTTCACGGTGGACCGTCCCGTCTTCGACAAGGCCGTGGACAAGGTGTACCGCCGCCAGGTCAAGAACATCACCATCCCCGGCTTCCGCAAGGGCAAAGCTCCCCG
>CACYWX010000347.1 GCA_902778205.1 uncultured Ruminococcus sp.
AGACCGGGTCGCCCCAGGTGACATCGACATGGTAATACTGATCGCCGATCCGGACGATATTCCAGGCGTGGTCACCGCCATTTTTAATCTTTCCTGTCACATACGTACAGAAATAGCCCATCCTGTGGAGGATATACTGGAAAGCCTTGGCGTATCCCGCACAAACCGACTTATGATACAGAAGCGCGCTCTGTGCGCACTGACTGGACGGTGCATTCACATCGTAATCAACCTGATTGATCAGGTACTCATAGACCGACTTGATCCGTCCGTAGTCTGACCAGGTTTCATCCGTCTGGGCGATACACGCGTCCGCTGCGGCATCCAGCTGCTGTTTCATCTCATCGCGCTGGTCCGCCGGAACGGTTGACTCGATCTGGTAGCTGACCACCTTTCCGGTGAGATTGCTGACAACCGTCTGCGCGCTGGATCCGACCCAGAACAGCTCCGGATGATCCGCCAGCACCTGCCGGAACACGTCGAACAGCACGTCCGAGCAGTCGTAGGGGAAGGAGGTCTCCCGCTCCCCGGCGGACAGACTGTCGTAGAGCTCCCGGTAGAGGGAGTCCCGGTCCCATTCCACGGCGGCCGCGGCGGGATCGGTCTCCGCGGGCTGAGGCGCGGTCTCCGGTCCGTACAGGACGTGGAGGGCCTTTGCTCCGGCCAGGGCCAGCAGGGCGATCAGCAGGATTTCTGCAAAGGATGGATGCGTTCGTCTTTTTACGGTCATGGTGCAATCCGGCAGAAACCCGGACGGTTCAGAGGTCGGCGTAATCCGGAACGGAAGGCGCGCCGCCCTTCTTCGTGGTGCAGAGAGCCGCCGCCTTATTGGCCAGCAGAACGGCCCGGCGGACGGAGGCCTCGTCGGTCAGGGAGAATTCCTTCGTGACATACTCGTGGAGGAAGGTGGCGAAGAACACGTCCCCCGCTCCGGTGGTGTCCACGGCACGGACGGAATACGGCTCCGCGTATCCGCAGAAATCCCCGGCGGCATAGCAGGAGCCCTTCTCCCCCATGGTGACGGCGGCGAATTTCGGACCCTCGCCGAGGAGCGCCCGGGCGATGGCGACGGGGTCGGAGTATCCTGTGAGCATTTCGCCCTCCTCCTCCGAGACCTTCACCAGATCCGCCTGTCTGAGGGCGTTTTTGGAATGGGACACGAAATCCCCTCCGGCCCAGAGGGAATCCCGGTAGTTGGGATCGAAGCTGACCAGCGCCCTCGCCTCCTTCGCCAGCCGCACGGCGGTCAGAGTGGCTTCACGGGCCGGCTCGGCGCACAGGGACAGGGATCCGAAGTGGAAGAGCTTCGCGTCCGCCAGCATGTCCCGGGGCAGATCCTCCGGGGAGAGCCGCAGATCCGCTTCATGGCGGCGGTAGAAGGCGAAGTCCCGCTCCCCCGTGGGGGCCAGGGAGACGAAGGCCAGGGTGGTGTTGTAGTCGGGATCGACGGAGAGCCCGCCGCAGTCCACGCCCAGCTCTGTCAGAAAGCCGCGGAGTGCCCGTCCGAAGAGATCGTCCCCCACCCGGCCGATGAATCCGGCCCGCGCTCCGTATCTGGCAAAGGCGGCCGCCACGTTCACCACGGCTCCGCCGGGATTCTGGATATACCGCGGGAAGCCGTCCGGGGTGTGTCCGTCGGGGGTGAAGTCCACAAGGATCTCCCCCAGGGTGACAAGATCGTATTTTTTCACGGTCTCACGCCCCCGTATACGCGCCCTGCTCCGTCAGGATGCGGCGGATCTCCTCCGTATCGGCGTCCTGCACCGGCACGTTCTGTCCGATGGCCACGGAAGCGCCCACGCCCGCCGCCTCGCCGGTGGTGGTGCAGATGGGGATGATGCGGATGGACGCCTGGGCCTCGTGATCGCAGGAAATGCACCGGCCGCCCACCAGCAGGTTGTCGCAGTCGCCCCGGCGCGGGATCAGGGAGCGGTACGGGATGGTGTACCAGGTTCCCTTCGGGAAGTAGTAGTGACTGGTGCCGGAGCCCTCGGGATTGTGGATGTCGATGTCGTAGTTCCCGGCGGCTATGGCATCCTCAAACTTCGTGCAGGCCACAAGATCGTCCCCGGTCAGCACGTATTCGCCCACCAGCATCCGGCTCTCCCGGACGCCGATGGAGGGCGCGGTGTACATGAGCTTCGCCCGCTCCATGCCCGGGACCGCGTTGACCCGGAAGAAATCCAGAAGCTCCTGCACCTGGCGGCGGGCCTCCATCTCGGCCCGGGTCACGTCGAAGGGATCCACCGGGTTGAGCTTCACCACGCGGGTGGTGTTGAAGTGCAGGACCCCGTCGATGGGATAGTCGAAGACCAGAATGTCCTCCCGGGGATTGGTGAAGCGGCCCGCGTCCTTCCATTCCCTATGGAGGGCGGTCCAGTAGTCCCGGTGTCCGAAGAAGGCCTGCTTGTCCACGTTGGCCACCCGGAAGCACAGGGTCATGGGCTGGCACAGGCTGTCGGGCTCCCGTCCCAGCCGCGTGGGAACGCCCGCCATGACGCAGAGGTCCGCGTCGCCGGTGCAGTCCACGAACATCTCCCCGAAGAAGGTCAGGACGCCTGATTTGGTGGCGACGGACACGGATTCGATACGGGAACCGTTCCGCTCCACGCCGCAGAGGGTGGCATGGAACAGGACCTGAACGCCGGCCTCGGTGACCTTGCGGTCCAGAAGCAGCTTCAGGGCCTCGTCGTTGAACTGGCTGTCGCCGCGGATGTCGCCGGACTCGGTCAGATCCCGGACCAGCTCGGCGAGGAAGCCCCGGCTCAGATAGTGGCGGCGCTCGGTGCCGTCCTCGTCCTCCACCACGGTGGAATAGGGCATCAGAGGGAAGATCAGGCAGTTGGACGCCGCGCCTCCCAGAAATCCGGACGCCTCCAGCAGAAGGACCCGTCTGCCCAGCCTTGCCGCGGATACGGCCGCCGCACATCCCGTGAAGCCGCCGCCCAGGACGACGACGTCATAACTCGTTTCGTACGTCATAACGATCTCCTTTATTTCATCCGCGGATCATTCCGCGGTTTTCAGCTTATCCAGAACGGGATCCAGCTCTGCGGCGGAGAAGATATAGTGATACCGGTACGTCTCCGCGGCGGGATCGGCCTCCGAGGCGATACGGCTCAGCTCTCCGGCCTTGTCCGCGTCGAAGAGGAAATTCCGGCATTCGGACACGGTTTCTCCCATGACGCCGAAGCGGTCCAGATAGTATAAGTCTCCGTTCCCGTCCCGCACCGCGTCGAAGAAGGTGGTCCATGACCCCAGGAGCCAGTAGCCGTTGTTGTGCTCCTCGGAGGGGATCTGCTTCAGAAAGACCAGAAGCTCGTTCCCCGCCGTGAACAGGGGATAGCCGGGCACGGTCCCGTAGGTGCCGCCGAACTGGGACAGCAGGATCTCATCTCCGGCGTCCTCGGCAACCTCCCCCTTGAAGACGTTCAGGACCTGGCAGGAAAACAGGGTGTACGGTCCGCTCTCATCCTCTGCGAGCCAGTCCCCCACCCGGACGAGGGCCGCCAGATCCGCTTCCTCAAACGCGCTCTCCAGGGAATACAGCTGATCGATGGTGATGTTTTCGCCGAGGTTTTCCCCGATCCGGGTCGGCGGAAGGACCGCGGCGGATTCCGTCTCGGGCTCCGGTTCGGGTTCCGGTTCGGCCGAACAGCCCCAGAGGGTCAGGACGGTCAGCAAAGCGGCGGTCAGGCAGTTCAGTTTTTTCATCCGGTCATACTCCTTCCGTGACGCGGCCATGCGCGCCCTTCCTTATTATACCGGATTCAGGACGTGTTTGCAAGGGGGAGCGGCGCATTTGTCTCGGAATCGGGTTCGCACTTTCGTGAAAAAACACGCGGATCCGGCGCCAGTCCCTTGACAAATCCGGCACGACGTTGTATAATTGTATGCAACCAAAGATTATGAATAAGGAGATCACAAAATGAACATTGCCGTGCGTTACTGCTCGAGATCGGGCAACACGAAGGCTGCTGCGGAAGCCATCGCGGAGGAGCTGGGCGCCAAAGCCCTGTCCGTGGACGATCCCGCCGCCCTGACCGGGGAGCCCGTGGATCTGCTCATCGTCGGAGGCGCGCTCTACGCCTACGGGATCGACGAGCGTCTGAAGGCGTACCTCTCTTCCCTGACGAAGGACTCGGCGAAGCAGGCCTGTCGAAGCACGCGCTGGACGTTATGAAAAAGGCGCTGAGTGCAAAAGGGATCCCCGTGGCGGAGGAGACCTTCTGGGCCAGGGGAAAGGACATCGCCGCCCATCTGGACGAGGCCCGCGCGTTTGCGAGGAAGGCGGCGAAGAAGTAATCCGGCAGGCAAAAGAATACGGAAACAATACCGGCGCGTCTTCTCTTCACGGGAAAACGCGCCGGTGTTTTCGATCCG
Source organism: uncultured Ruminococcus sp. (assembly GCA_902778205.1). Taxonomy (GTDB): domain Bacteria; phylum Bacillota; class Clostridia; order Oscillospirales; family CAG-272; genus UMGS1696. Next base: position 4,384 of record CACYWX010000347.1, read on the forward strand.
GGATCAGACGAGCTTCACGGAAGCCGTCAGGACGGAGAACGGAGGGACGCGGAGGATTCCGTCGAAGGGTCCCTCATACCGCCGCAGTCCGACGGCCTCGGGATCCTCATAGGAATTGTGGGCGTGAGGGTCGGATGCGGTCAGAAGCGCGTAGGACGCCGTGTCCGCGGCGCTCATGCCCGGGAAGGACAGCTCAGCCTCCGCGGACTCCGTCACGTTCATATTGGCCAGGGTCACGGTGAGGGCGCCCTCCTTCACGGAGGCGCTGACGGAAACGCCCGGAATGCTGTAGCGGTCCCGGGAGATCTCGCCCTTTGAGCCGGAGATCCGGAGCGCGTCGCCGCCCATGTGTCCCTGCATCATGTCGAACACGTGATAGGTGGGGGTGCAGATGAAGCGGTCCCCGCCGGCCAGGAACAGGCAGTGAAGGTTGTTCACCAGCTGCGCCACGGTGGCCATCCGGATCTTGTCCGCGTTGTTGTTGAAGAGGTTCAGCGTTGCGGCGGCGACCATGGCGTCCCGCATGGTGGACTGCTGTTCGAACAGATTGCCCACCATCTGCGGGTTGTTGGGCGCGGGCTCGATGCCGTACTCCTTCATGCGGGGGGAGGGTCCCGTTCCGCCCGGATGCCAGCAGCCCCACTCGTCGATGACCAGGCGGGCGTGCTTCTCCATGCCGTAGCCCACCACGAAGCCCCAGTTCCGCTCGATGGCCCGTTCCACGTCCAGCGCCTGACGGAGCTGGCGGTACCACTCCTCCTCGGAGAAGGACAGGGGATCCCCCGCCGCGCCGCAGTAGAAGTGCAGGGACAGGCCGGACATGAGGCGGGCCGAGGGCTCGATCACCCGGAGCACGTCATTGGGCCAGTGCCAGTCGGAATGGTTCGCGCCGGAGCAGATCAGCTCCAGACCCGCGCAGGCGTTGTCCATGATCATGGCGTACTTGCTGTACTCATGGGCATAGGCCTCGCC
>CACYWX010000348.1 GCA_902778205.1 uncultured Ruminococcus sp.
GCGCTGTGCGAGGCGCTGCGGTACCAGACGCCGAAGCTGGTCGTGCTGGACGTGTACAAGGCGGTGCAGGACAGCCTGATCGACTCTCCGGCGACGATGCACCACACGGCGGACAATATGAGCCCGGGGCTTCCGAAGGCGCGGATGGTTTTTGACCTGCTGCCGCGCGGGGAACGGGCGGAGTACCTGTTCAACGTCATCGCCTACCACTCCCGCTGGAAGGAGCTGAGCGCGGCGGACTTCGCGCCGCCGGACGTGAGCGCGAAGGGCACCGAGGCGCTTCGCGGCAGCTATCGGCCCCACGACGGCTGGGCGGTGCTGCCGGAGGAGGTCACGGCGCCCGCCGCGGCGGTCGAGCTTGCATACCTCGACCGGATCGTCGCGCTGTGCGAGGAAAAGGGGATCGAGCTGCTGCTCGTTTCCGTGCCGTTCACGACGCCGGAGAGCGACGAGCTCAACCGCCAGGCGGTGCTCAACGGCATGGCGGAATACGCGGCGGAGCGGGGGCTGACCTACGTCAACCTGATGCATCGGACGGAGGAGATGGGCTTCGATTTTCAGACCGACATGGCGGACGTCTACCACGTCAACGAGCGGGGCATGGAGAAGGTGACGGACTGGCTCGGCGCGTATCTGACGGCGCGCGCGGAGCGGTGAAGCGCGCTCGGCGGAGGCATTGACAACCGCCGCGCGGCGTACTATACTATATTTGATATAGTGGGTGGGTATCCTGATCGGTACAATACCCGCCGGGAAATCGCGCGTCGGGTGGTGAAAGAGATGCGTCCGAAAACAGAGCGCGCCGCTTCAAAAAAAGAACGCCCCGGCTTTTCCGCGAAGACCGTGATCATCCCCGCGATGATCATTATTATGAGCATGCACGTTCTGATCGTGGTCAACACGCTGCGCATCAACCGCAGCGGGCAGAGCGTTTCGGAGACCGTGCAGAGCAATTTCGCCTATTCCCAGGCGGTGAAGGAGCTCAGCAGCACCGCGAATTCCTTCACCGATCTGGCGCGCGCGTACATCAGCACCGGCGCGGAGTCGTATCTGGTGTCCTATCTTCACACGATCGAAACGGCGGAGGAACAAAATGCCGGCGTCAAGCAGATGCTGATGGACCGCTCGCCCTACGCCTACGCGGAGATCGTTTCCGCCGTCCGCTTTTCCGAAATGCGCATCGAGATGGAATGCCGCGCCCTGCGCCTCGCGGCGGAGGGATACGGCGTGTTCATCGACAATATGTTCGCGGCTTCGGAGGCAAGCTGAGCTTCGATCCCACTCCGGACCGCGGCCGGCGGGGATCAGGGCGGACGGGAGAGAGGAGTGCCTGCGCTCCCATCCGCGTTCCCCGGCGGCGTTCGGGCATGACGGATCCTCCGTTCGGCGCAGACACCTGGATTTTTCCCCGACTATACCGAATTTACGATAAATCGATGGTTTTTTTCACAAAGTTTAGTGGTTCGACGGCGCATTTTTCCCCTGAGACTATTGCATTTTCCGGGATGATGTGTTATAATGACTCCATAATAGCGGGATATTATGCAGATTATCCATCGAGGCGGAGGCATAAGGATGGCGGGGTTGCCGGTTGTGGACTTTCATTCGCACATACTCCCGCGTATGGATGACGGCAGCGACTCCGTGGAAACCTCTCTCGCCATACTCCGGGAATCCCGGGCGTCGGGAGTCGATCTGATGGTGTCTACCTCCCACTATTACAGAAGGAACGAGACAATCGAATCCTTCCTTGCCCGGCGTTCCGACCGGCTGGGACAGCTTCTGCCCCTGTTGGACGGGACCTGCTGCGGCATCATTCCCGGCGCGGAGGTCGCGTTCTACTTCGGTATGGATGACGATGCCGGGCTGGACGGTCTCTGCATCGGGGACACGCGCCTCTTGCTTGTGGAAATGCCCTTTCAGTCCTGGGGAACCTACGAGATCAACACGCTGTCCTCCCTGTGCTTCGACCGGCGCTTTACCGTGATTCTGGCGCACTACGAGCGGTTCGCCGAATTCCAGAAGGGAAACAGGCTGTACGAGGAAGTCCTGGAGCTGCCCCTGTACGTGCAGATCAATTCCGGCTCCCTGACGTCCGGTCCCCATACGAAGAAGTGGATCGGAATGTTCAGGGACGGAAGCGCGCATCTCCTGGGAAGCGACTGCCACAACCTGACGTCCCGCCCGCCGGATCTGATCCGCGGAAGGGAAGCGGTCGGGAAGAAGGCCGGCGAAGACGTTCTGGAACGGATCGATCGGTGCGCGGCGGCTCTGCTTCTCGGAGAAAAGCCGAGGAGGAGGAGCCTATGAGCACTCGGACCGTCCGGTTCTGCGCCGCCGCTCTGGCGCTCCTCATGCTGTGCGGAGCCTGCTCCCGGAAAAAAACGGCCCGGGACGGTTCGTCGGCAGGAATGACCGCCGAAGAGATCATGGCTCTGCGGAATCCCGTACAGCCGGACATGATTGTGGACGGCGTGGCCTATGTCAGAAAAACCGGAGTACGGACCGTCCTGTTCATGGGCATCGACAAGAAGGGCGACCTGGAGTCCGTGACAAAGGCCGTGGGCGGTCAGAGCGACGTGCTGATCCTTGTGGTGGTGGACGCGGACGCCCGGAAGCAGACCATGCTTCAGATCGACCGGGACACCATAACGGAGGTGGAGATCCTGGACAGCCGGGGCAATCCCACCGGAATCCGGCAGGAACAGCAGATCTGCCTGTCCCATACCTACGGGCAGGGAGACGAAAAGAGCTGTGAGAATACGGTCCGCACCGTGTCGGAGCTGCTTCTGGGCATTCCCGTGGACGGGTACGTCGCGCTATTATACGACGCTGTGCCGGGGCTGAACGATGCGGTGGGCGGCGTCGAGGTCAAAATCACGGACGATCTGACCGCGGCGGATCCCTCTCTGGTTCAGGGGGAGACCGTAACGCTGAAGGGCAGTCAGGCGCTGACTTTTGTCCGGGGCCGTTCCAGAGTGGCGGACGGCACCAACGTGAACCGCATGGGACGGCAGAGGACCTACATGAGCGCTCTGGGCAGCAAGGTCAGGGCGATGATGAAGACGGATTCCTCGGTCCTGAACGATCTTTACTACACGGCCGAGCCGTATATGGTGACGGATATGACGCTTTCAGAGCTGACGTCCGTTGCTGCGGAGGGGGCCGGATACACGGACGCGGGGATCGTTACCATATCCGGAGAGCATACAAGGAAAGTTTACCCCAACGGAAATACATACGTTGAGTTTCACGCCGACGGGAACAGCATCCTGGAAAACGTACTGGCGCTGTTCTATGAGCCGATCGGCTGAAATCCATTTCGGGAGACACTATGGACGCAAACAAGAGACCCGGCGAGAGCGAAGAGCTGACCATCGACCTGTACGAGATCCTCTATCTATTCCGCCGGAAAATCATATTTATCATTGTCGCTCTGCTGGTGGGAGCCATCGGGGCCGGCCTTGTTACGAAGCTGCTGATCACACCGAAGTATTCGGCCACCTCCAAGATCTATATCGTATCCTCCTCCAGCAGCTCCGTCGTCAATCTGTCCGACCTGCAGATCGGTACGAACCTGGCTCCGGACTACCGCGAGCTGATGACGGCCAGACCTCTGCTTCTGACGGTGGCCTCCAATCTGGGCCTGTCCTATACGCCCGGACAGCTGAAAAACATGATCACGGTGGCCAATACGTCCGGCACCCGTATTCTGACAGTGACGGTGACCTCCACGGATCCCGCGGAAGCGGCGGCCATTGCAAATGAGCTGGCGGCCATGGCGGTCAAGTGGCTCCCGGAGATCATGAACTCCAACGCTCCCAGCATCTATGAGGATGCCGTGGTTCCGTCGTCTCCTTCCAGCCCCAGTCTGATCCGGAACGTGATGATCGGCGCGATGATCGTGGCTGTGCTCTACTGTGCCTTCGAAGTGATCCGGTACCTGCACGACGATACCATCACCTCCGCCGAGCAGATGGAGCGTCTCTTCGGTACTATGCCGCTGGCGACCATTCCCGAAGAGAAGGGCGTCAACAGCGATAACGACGACTGAGAAGGATCGGAGCTTCTGAACTGATGAAAAAACTGACTCTCAACAATATGGCTCCGCTCCCGTACAGCGCGGAGGAGGCCATGAACCG
>CACYWX010000349.1 GCA_902778205.1 uncultured Ruminococcus sp.
ATTTTGCTTCAGCCATATGTCAGCCTCACTTTGCGAGTGTGAGATCGAAGTTTTCAAGCGCCGTGCAGAGCTCCTTCAGGAACTTCGCGGCGGGAGCGCCGTCCACGGCTCTGTGGTCGAATGTCAGGGAGAGACCCATGGCGGGGTACACCGTTCCGTCGGCCTTCACGCGGTTCACCGTGCAGCAGACGCCGAGGATGGCGGTCTGAGGCGGGTTGATGACGGGGGTGAAGCTCTCCACGCCCATGGAGCCCAGATTGGACACGGTGAAGGAGCCGTTCGCCATTTCATCGGGCGTCAGCTTGCCTTCCCGGGCCTTACCGGCCAGGACCTTGGTCTCGGCGGCCAGAGCGGCCAGAGTCATCTTCTCGGCGCCGAAGAGCACGGGCACCAGCAGTCCGCGGTCGGTATCCACGGCCATGCCCACGTTGGCGTGCTTGTACTTGCGGAAGGTATTGTCGATGAGGTTGGCGTTGATCTCCGGATAGTTCGGGAGCACGCGGGAGACGGCGTAGAGCACCATGTCGTTGACGGTGACCTTGCCGATGCCGAGGGCTTCGCCGGCTTCCTTCAGCTTCGCGCGGTAAGCCATGAGATTCGTGGCGTCGAAGGAGGAGTTGAGGGTGAGCTGCGCCATCTCGGACAGGGAGGCGTGCATGGACCTGGCGATGACCTTGCGGATGTTGGACATGGGCTCCTCGGTGTAGGCGCGGAGATCGTCGGCGGCTGCGGCGGGAGCGGCGGTCTGTGCGGGAGCCTCGGGAGCGGCGGCCTTTTCCTCTTCGACGACGATGGGATGACCGGCCAGGAAGGCTTCGACGGCCTCGGTGGTGGCGGTGAAGCCGGCGTCCAGAGCCTTGTTGATGTCGCGCTCGATGATTCTGCCGTGAGGGCCGGTGGAGACGACCCTGGTCATGTCCACACCGGACTCCAGAGCCAGATGACGGGCTCTCGGGGAGATGAACACCCGCTCGCCGGAGGATTCGGAAACCGTAGCGGCGGCCTCCGCTTTGGGAGCCTCCTCCTTTTTCTCTTCTTCGGCGGCGGGAGCGGCGGTTTCGGCGGATTTCGGGAGAAGGGCGGAGATGTCCTCTCCGGGTTCTCCGATGATGCAGACGGGATCGAGGCAGGGGATCACGTCTCCCTCGGCCGCCAGCACCTCGAGGATCGTGCCGGCCGTCTGGGCAGGCTCGTCGAACGCGCTCTTATCCGTTTCGTAGGAGAAGAGAATGTCGCCGACTTCCACGCGGTCGCCTTTCTTCTTCTGCCACGTCGTGATGATGCAAGATTCGACGCTCTGTCCCTGACGGGGCATGATGACTACAGTTGCCATGGTGAAAATCCTTTCTGTATGATATCCGGCCTGATGGATCAGAAGCCTGAGGGATCAGGGGGAATGGGTTTGCCGTGATGCGCGGGGGAAGGTCCTCTCAGTCCGAGACGTTGATGACCCGGACGTCCTTCTGGACGGCGAGGCGGGCCAGCTCGGGCGGAAGCGGGGCGTTGGTGATCAGCACGTGGGCGGTGTCGAAGCTGGCGAAGGTGTAGGGAAGGGAACGGTCGATCTTGGAGGCGTCCATGAGGATCACCACCAGCCGGGCCTTTTCCGCCACTACCCGCTTCAGCTCGCATTCGGAGTAGTTGCCCACGGTGAAGCCGCTTCGGGAGGAGAGACCGGACGGGCAGAGAAACGCGATGTCGATGTTGATGTCCTGCAGAAACCGCGTGGCCTGCGCGCCGGTGATGGTCTGGTTGTCGTGGTCCAGCCGTCCGCCCACGATGTTGACGATGGGCATGCCGATCTTGCACAGCTCCAGCGCCGCCGCGGGGTCCGTGGTGGTGAAGGTGAAGCGGTCGTTTGGCACATACTGGACGATGTGCTGGAGGGTGGAGCCGGAGTCGATGAAGATGGACCGGCCCGTCTCCAGAAATTCCGCCGCGCGCTGGGCGATGGAGTCCTTGGAGCGGACGTTCTCGTTCATTCGGGTGGCGATGGAGCCGTCCGTCTGAGTGGTGATGAACTTCATGCTCCTGGCTCCGCCGCGGACCTTGATGGCCTCGTGGATGGACTCAAAGTATTCGATGTCGCGTCTGAGCGTCATGCCCGACACGTCGGGGAAGAGCGCCTCCAGCTCCTTGATGGAAATGAAGGGCTTGACCTGCAGCAGCGCGCGGATCTGTTCCCGTCTCTCGTTGTACACGGTTCGGCTCACCCCCAGGCATGCCGTCCGGAAGTCCGTCTGTCCGGGCTCCGGAGGGCAAAGTCACAGTTTTTACATCCTATTTTAACACATCCGGTGTGAAAAAGTCAAGTACTTTTGCAAGAATATCTCAAAACCTTGCAAATCCTTGTCCTGATTCACTTTTCGCACCGGCATGGACTGCTTTTCTTCCGTAGAAACCGGCGTATTTCCGACCTGATTTGTGGTAAAAATGTGGTAAAAATGAAGTGCCCTCAGCCCGTTTCCCTGTTGCGTTCCAGCAGTTCCACCGCCTCCGCTTTTGTGGTATCCGACGCCTCCGTGTACACATCCAGCGTCATTTTCACAGAAGTGTGACCCGCTATGTTCTGAATCGCCTTGATATTCGCATTGACCTCCACAAGACGGGAAAGGAATGTGTGCCGGATAGAATGCGCGGAGAAATGGGGAACCAGAAGCGAGAGCCTGTTTTCGTCCCTTGCCCTCTCCGTTTCAATATTGTTGTAAGCGGTTCGAATATTGTCTATCGCAAGGTCAATCTCGCCCTTTTGGTACAGATTCCCCGTGGGCTTCCAGAAAATGAACCCGGTCACGCCGTCAACCTTTACGGGGCAGAAACCCGTGAGCGAACGCGCGGCGTATTCGTCCCGGAGCGCGTCGAAGAGTAAGCCTGTCATGGGGATTTCTCTCCGTCCCGCCTCCGTCTTTGTGGGATGGATCATGAATCGGCACGTTTCCCCTCCGGCTTTTCCGTATGTAAGACTGCGATTGATACAGAGAACGCGCCGCGAAAAATCCACGTCCGCCCACGTCAACCCGCACAGTTCCCCGATACGGATTCCCGTCTCAAAGAGAACCGTGAAGATCAAACGCCACCGCCGGAAACGCTCCGCACACAAGAGAAACGACCTGAACGCTCTTTCCTCTTCCCGTGACAGTACAAGAACCCTCTCCGACGCTTCCTTTTTGGACGCTCGCTTTTTCAGTTCCTTCATAACCCCGTCCGTAGGATTGCGCAGAATCAACCCGTCCCGGACGGCTAACGCAAACGCCCCGTGAAGGATTGTATTCAGCCTTTCCACCGATGAAACGGAAAGCCCCGTCTTGTCCAAAAGATAAACGTACAGAGCCATCACGTCAGAATAACGGATCGTCCCGACCTCCCTCCGCCCGAGCGTGTCCCGCACATGACGGTCATAAAAACCGTTCTGATTTGCCGTCGTTGTTTCCAGAAGATGGGTACTCAACCGCATCCGCTTTTCATACAGCGCATTGAGCGTCATCCTGTCCGCAGCATACGAATCTATTTCGAACGCTTCTTTCCTTTTGATTTCCCTCTCGAACTCCCGGAGAGCCTTGTCCCGCTTCTTCCCCTCCGGAACGCTGTCCGTTTCGTTCAGCCTCCATGAATAGACGCTTCTCCGTTCTCCCGAAAAGCTGTCCGTGTATCGGTATTCATATTTTCCGTCCGGCCTCTGATACTCACCGTCCTTTAGTGTTCTGCCTTTACTGTCTTTTCTTTTGTTCATGGATTCTCCTTTCTGTTCTGGAAGGAGAACCCGCGCAGTTACCCACACTATACCACGCGGGAACTCCCCTGTCAAGTTCTTCTTTCGTCCTTTCCGCGCCGGTTCACAGGCGATTCACACCCGCAAGATACGCCTCAAAGAGCGGCCGCTTGATGTAGTGACGGTTCCCGACGTACAGAACCCAGTCCGCATCCTCATTCTCCTTAATCAGGCGCGTAAGCCTCTTCTCTCCGATCCGGAAATATTCCATCGCTTCCTGAAAGCTCAGCGTGTACTTGTGCGCCAGTTCCGCAAAATCATAATCCTTTCTCTTCATAGACATGATAAGTCCTCCTTATGGTTCAATTATTTTAATTAGTTTAATAATATAAAAAAAGCCCGTAGTGACCGGGCATTAGGCGTGCGTCC
>CACYWX010000350.1 GCA_902778205.1 uncultured Ruminococcus sp.
TCTCCGGCTTGACTGCCCGGATGCGCGCCTCCCCCTTCTTCTATATCAGGAGTGTGAAACATGGGACGTTATATACTGAAGCGCCTGCTGTGGATGATTCCCATCATCCTGGGCGTGACCATCCTCGTCTTCTCGATGATGACGGTCTGCCCCGGCGATCCGGCGGAGATTATCCTGGGATCCACTGCAACACAGGCGGACCTGGCTGCCAAGCGCGAACAGCTGGGACTGACTCAGCCATTTCTGGTGCGCCTGGGCAAGTACATGAGCGACGTATTCCTCCGCTTTGATCTGGGCAAATCCTGGATCACAGGCGTGAGCATCTCCGCCTCCATTCCCGAGCGCATGGGCCGCACCATGACCCTGGCCGTCGTCACCCTGATCATCGCCTTCGGCCTGGGCATCGAGCGGATCGCCCTCCTGAAATACCACATCGACGACATGCGCCTGCTCTACGAGAACGACATCCGTTTCCTGAACCAGTTCTGATTTCCGATCCCCTCATTTCACGATTGTTCTGAACGGAGGCATTATGTTTATCATCGGTATCGCCGGAGGGACCTGCTCCGGCAAGAGCACGCTGGCGGACAGGCTGGCGGAATATTACGGGGACCGCTGCCGGGTTATGAACATGGACTCCTATTTCCGCAAGCCCTCCCTCACCACCGTCGCCCCCATCACCGGCAAGACCTACGTGGAGCACAACCATCCGGACGCCCTGTATCTGGACCGTCTGTATGCCGATTTCGAGAAAAACGCCGCGTCGGAGGAATTCGACATCCTCATCATCGAGGGGCTCTTCGCCCTGTATCTGGAGCCCATCCGGTCGAAGCTGGATCTGAAGCTCTATGTGGATCTGGACAGCGACGAGCGTCTGGTGCGCCGGATCCGCCGGTTCACCTCCTTCGGTCAGACCTTCGACGAGGTGACGGACCGGTATATCGACACGGTGCGGTTCCGCCACAACGAGCTGATCGAGCCCACCCGCTGGCACGCGGACATGGTGGTCAACGGCAACGCGGGACAGACCTCCGTGGACATCCTCACCGCCTACATCGATACGAGGATCAGCGGCTGATCCGCTCATCCCTCATCCGACAGAAAGGATTGAACTTAAATATATGAATCTCTCCATGAAATGGCTGGCGGACTATACGGACGTCAGCGACGTGACGATCAAGGAATACTGCGACAGAATGACCATGTCCGGCTCCAAGGTGGAAGGCTGGGAGGAGCTGGGCGCGGACATCTCCGGCGTGGTCTGCGGCCGCATCCTGAAAATCGACCGCCATCCCAACGCCGACAAGCTGGTGGTCTGCCAGGTGGACGTGGGCGCGGCCGATCCCATTCAGGTGATCACCGCCGCCACCAACGTCTTTGAGGGAGCCACCGTCCCCGTCGCCACCCACGGCGCGCATCTGCCCGGCGGCGTGAAGATCACCAAGGGCAAGCTCCGCGGCGAGGTCTCCGAGGGCATGTTCTGCTCCATCGCCGAGCTGGGCCTGACCACCCACGACATGCCCGGCGCTGTGGAGGACGGCATTCTGATCCTGGACCACGTGGGACTGGCCGACATTCCTCTGGGCGAGGACATGGTGAAGGCCCTGGGCCTGAGAGACGTGGTGGTGGAGTTCGAGATCACCTCCAACCGCCCGGACTGCCTCTCCGTCCTGGGTCTGGCCCGGGAGTCCGCCGTCACCTTCGGCAAGCCCCTGAGCCTGCCCCCGGTCAAGAAGCCCTCTCCCTGCCCGGACGGCGACTCCATTGAAAACTACCTCTCCGTGGACGTGCAGAACACCGAAAAGTGCTATCGCTATTCCGCCCGCGTGGTGAAGAACGTGAAGATCGGTCCCTCCCCCCTGTGGCTGAGAATGAAGCTCCGCTCCTCCGGCGTGAGACCCATCAACAACATCGTGGACATCACCAACTTCGTCATGCTGGAGTACGGCCAGCCCATGCACGCCTTCGACTATAAGTGCCTCGACGGCTCGAAGATCGTGGTGAGAAGCGCCAAGCCCGGCGAGGAGTTCGTCTCCCTCGACTCGATCCCCCACACCCTCGAGGACTCCATGCTGGTGATCGCGGACGAAAAGAAGCCTGTGGCCCTGGCAGGAGTCATGGGCGGCGAGAACAGCGAGATCACCGACTCCACCGCCACCGTGGTCTTTGAATCCGCCACCTTCCATCCGGGCTCCGTCCGCAGAGCCGCACAGAAGCTGGGGATGCGTACCGAGTCCTCCTCCCGCTTCGAGAAAGGGCTGGACTCCGAGAACACCATGCCCGCCCTGGACCGCGCCTGCGAAATGGTGGAGCTCCTCGGCGCCGGGGAGATCGTCAACGGCACCATCGACGTGTATCCCGTCCCGAAGCAGCCGGTGACCCTGCCCCTGGACGCGGAGGTCATCAACGCCTTCCTGGGCGTGAACCTGACGCAGGAATACATGGCCGAGACCATGAAGAAGCTGGACTTCGGCGTGTCCGAGGACCTCAAGACCATCACGGTGCCCTCCTTCCGGGACGACGTGCGCTGCATGAACGACGTGGCCGAGGAGATCCTCCGCATGTACGGCTACGACAAGATCACCTCCACCCTGTCCCAGAAGGCCCGTCCCACTCTGGGCGCCAGAACCGAGCGGCAGAACTTCGACAACATGATCCACGACATGCTGGTGGGCATGGGGCTGGACGAGATCGAGACCTTCTCCTTCATCAGCCCCTCCTGGTACGACAAGATCCGCCTCGCCGCCGACGATCCGCGCCGGACCTGCGTGGTCATCTCCAACCCCCTGGGCGAGGACACCTCCGTCATGCGGACCACGACCCTTCCCTCCATGCTGAAGGTGATGGCGGACAACTACAACGTGAAGAACCGGGATTTCAAGCTCTTCGAGCAGTCCCGCGTCTATATCCCCGGAGATCCCGCCGTGCTTCCCGCCGAGCCGGCGCGTCTGACCCTGGGCTTCCACACGGAGAAGAACGACGCCTTCTACACCATGAAGGGCTATATCGAGGCGGTCCTTGCCGTGGCGGGCATTGAAAACGCCGAGTTCCGCGCCGTGGACACCGAGCCCTCCTTCCATCCCGGCCGCTGCGCCGAGGTCTACGTGAACGGAAACCGCATCGGCATCTTCGGAGAGGCCCATCCCGAGGTCCGTGAGAACTACGGCATGGACGGCGGCGTCTATCTGGCCGAGCTGTCCGCCGACGCGCTGTTCGAGAACCGCCGTCCCGCCATCGAGTACGCGCCCATTCCGAAGCATCCCGCCGTGGAGCGCGACTTCTCCTTCGTCTGCGACGAAGAGGTGGAGGCGGCGTCCGTGGCCTCCGTCATCCGGGCGGCGACGTCCCTCGTGTCCTCCGCGTCCCTGTTCGACATCTTCCGCGGTCCCCAGATCGGAGCCGGAAAGAAGAGCATGTCCTACGCCGTCATGCTGAGAGCCGCCGACCGCACCCTGACCGACGCCGAGGCCGACGAAGCCACGGAGAAGATCCTCTCGGCCCTCGCGGACAAGCTGAACATCCGCCTGAGATAACGCTCCCGCAAATCCCATCAACGAAAGGAATTTCACCATGCCGACCTATCCCATCACCATCGCGGGCGTGAAGCGCGAGCTGCCCATCTGCCCGCTGAACGAGAACCTCGCCATCGGCGCCTTCGTCATCTTCGGGGATCCGGAGCTGACCACCGCCGCCGCCGAAGCCATGCTGGCCAAGGCCCCCGCCTACGACTACATCATCACGGCCGAGGCAAAGGGGATCCCGCTGGCCCACGAAATGGCGCGTCTTGCCGGAAACCAGAAGTACTTCATCGCCCGCAAGAAGGCCAAGGCTTACATGAGCGGCGTCTTCGAGGTGAAAGTGCAGTCCATCACCACCGCCGGAGAGCAGAGCCTCTTCCTGGACCGGGCGGACGCCAACCTCATCCGGAACTCCCGCATCCTCATCGTGGACGACGTGATCTCCACCGGAGAATCCCTCCGGGCGGTGGAGGAGCTGGTCAACGAGGCCGGCGGCAACATCGTCGGAAAAATGGCGATCCTGGCCGAGGGCGACGCCCAGACCCGGGACGACATCATCTACCTGGAGAAGCTTCCCCTCTTCAAGCCGGACGGAACGATCCTC
>CACYWX010000351.1 GCA_902778205.1 uncultured Ruminococcus sp.
AGAAAAGAACCAAAAGAGGAACTCCCTTGAAGTCCTGAGTATTCCGACCTCTGCGGAGGTCGGGTCAGGGCGTTGCCCCGACACCCCACGAACTTTTTGAAAAAAGTTCGATCAAAAACTAATTGTTGGGCATAGTGCAGCTAATTCTGAGTATTGCTACAGTACAGATCTCAGAGGGACTGGGACGTCCGGGGCAGGCACCATCTCAGATGCTCCACCGCCGCCGCGAAGGCCTCCGCCGCCGTGTCGTACGCGTTGCCGAGCGCCGTGCGGGGACCGCCCTCCAGCTTCTCAAGGCCCGCGAACACCCGCAGATGGGGCTCCACGGTCAGCACGAAATCGCCCTCCCGGGCCATGTTGACAAGGGCCAGGATCTCCGGAATGCCGCCGACGCCCATGCCTCCCGGAACGATGGTCCCGTTCGAGACGGCATCCTTGATGTGCATGTAGGTAATATAGTGCTTCAGAAGCTCGTAGGCTTCCTCAAAGGGCTTCGCGCCGCACTGGATGAAGTTGGCGGGATCGAACACGCAGCCCAGCCGTCCCTCGAAGGCCTTCTGCAGCTCAAGGCACCGCTCCGGAACGTCGCCATAAATCCCCTTCTCATTCTCGTGGCACAGCTGCACGCCGTATTCGTCCGCCGTGTCCAGCATCCGGCCCATGCGGTCGAACACCTCGTCCTTATATTCGGCGTACTTCCCGTCGGGGATATAGAAGGAGAACATGCGGATCCGACCGGTGCCCAGCACGGACGCCAGCTCGCAGGTGTTCTTCAGCTTGTCCAGATGGGGCTCCATGGGGTCGTTGATCCCGATCTTTCCGATGGGGGAGCCGATCGCGGAGACGGAAATCCCGTTCGCGTCCAGCTTTCTCTTGACCTCGGCGGCCTCGGCAGGCGTCAGGTCGGAGACGTTCGTGCCGTCCACGCCCCGCAGCTCCGTCATTTTTACATGATTGGCAAGCAGTCCTTCGATCTGTTCGTCGAGGACCGCGGAATATTCGTCGGAAAACGCGCTGATTCTGAATCTGACCTTCGCCAGAGGAGACGACGGCACAGTAAGTATCACCGATGCCAATTATGTCCCCATCTACAACTATATCACCCAGAACGCCGGCCAGCGGACCTTCCGGATCCTGGACGTCTACCGCAACATGGCGGAGCTCAAGCGGGTGGATATGACCTCGGAGCAGGCGGAGCTGTTCAATCAGCTTCTGGACACGGTAGACACCATGCACAACTACTGCGGCGAAGAGATGGACGTTGGGCCTCGGGACCAGGATCAACGTATTGTAGCCAAGGCGCTTGAAGAGGGCGAGGTGTCCTCCGCCGATATCCGCGCCAAAAAGCGGGAGGAAGCCGATGCGGCGGAAGAAGCGGCTAAGGATGCCGCGGAAAACGCGGAGGACTATGACCGCGACGCCGACATCCAGGACCTTACGCCTACAGATCAGGAAGAAACAGGCGAAGAGACGGAAGAAACTGAATCGGACACGGAAGGATAACAAAGCGGGGCACGTCGTGAGACGTGCCCCGCTTGCCGTATGCGTTATTTTTTGACCTTGAAGCTGTCCTTGAGGCTGACGGATCGGTTGAACACCAGGTGCTCCGGTGTGGAGTCCTTGTCCGCGCAGAAGTAGCCCAGACGCATGAACTGATAGCTGTCGCCGGGCATGGCGGAGGCCAGGGAGGCCTCGACCTTGGCGCCCTGCACCACAGTCAGAGAGTCGGGATTCAGGCAGTCCAGGAAATTCTTGTCCGCGCCGTCCGGATCGGGATCGGAGAACAGGTTGTCGTAGAGCCGGACTTCGGCGTCCACGGCGGTGTCCGCGTCCACCCAATGGATGGTAGCGCCCTTGACCTTCCGGCCGTCAGCGGGGTCGCCGCCTCTGGAGTCGGGATCATAGGTGCAGAGAATTTCGGTGATATTTCCCGCCTCGTCCTTGACACAGCCGGTGCAGCGGATCAGATATGCGCCCTTCAGGCGGCACTCGGGGCCGTCGGGGTAGAGGCGCTTGTACTTGGGCACCGGCTCCTCCAGAAAATCGTCAGCCTCCACAAACAGGTGCCGGGAGAAGCTGACCGTCCGGGTGCCGTCCTCGGGATGACCGGGGTTGTTCTCGATCTCAAACTGTTCGTTCTGTCCTTCGGGGTAGTTGGTGACGGTCAGCGGGATGGGCCGGGTGACGGCCATGACGCGTTTTGCAGTCTCATTCAGGTCCTCCCGCAGGCAGTGCTCCAGAAACGCGTATTCCACCACGGAATAGACCTTGCTGACGCCAATGCGCTCACAGAAGTTCCGGATGGACTTGGGGGTATAGCCCCGGCGCCGCAGGCCGCACAGGGTGGGCATCCGGGGGTCGTCCCAGCCGGAGACCCGGCCTTCCTCCACCAGTTGGCGGAGCTTGCGCTTGGACATGACGGTGTAGTTGATGTTCAGCCGGGCAAACTCGATCTGGCGGGGCTTGTGGTAGGGAATGGAGACGTTTTCCACCACCCAGTTGTAGAGGGGCCGATGGTTCTCATACTCCAGGGAGCAGAGGGAATGGGTGATGCCCTCCAGGGCGTCCTGAATGGGATGGGCGAAGTCGTACATGGGGAAGATGCACCATTTGGTGCCCTGCCGGTGGTGCTCAATGTAGCGGATGCGGTAGAGCACCGGATCCCGCATATTGATGTTGCCGGAGGCCAGGTCGATCTTCGCCCGGAGGGTATATTTGCCCTCGGGGAATTCTCCCGCCCGCATGCGGCGGAACAGGTCGAGGCTCTCTTCCATGGGCCGGTCCCGGTAGGGGGAGACGGCGGGATGGGTCAGATCGCCCCGGTATTCCTTGAACTGCTCCGGAGTCAGCTCGCATACATAGGCCAGGCCCTTCTGGATCAGCTCCTCGGCGTACTGGTAGGTCTGCTCGAAGTAGTCCGAGCCGTAGAAGAACCGGTCGCCCCAGTCGAAGCCCAGCCAGTGGATGTCCTCCTGAATGGCGTCAACGTACTCCGTGTCCTCCTTGGCGGGGTTGGTGTCATCCATACGCAGGTTGCAGAGTCCGCCGTATTTCACTGCCGTGCCGAAGTCGATGATCAGCGCCTTGCAGTGCCCGATGTGCAGGTATCCGTTTGGCTCCGGCGGGAACCGGGTGTGAACGGTCATACCCTCAAACTGTCCTCCCGGACCGATGTCTTCCGTGACGAAGTTGTGGATGAAATTGGAGGACTCCTCAAAGATCTCTGCCATATATGAAACATCCTTTCCCTGTGATAGTCTGTGTAAGTCCCATTATTATATCTGTTTTTTGCCGCTTTTGCAATTCCTATTCGGCGAATATTTCCTGTTTTTCTGTGTATCCGCCCGGTGGCCGGGCAGTTGCGGCAGGGACGGTTTTATGGTAAAATAAAACAAAAGGGGGTGCGGGCGTGAGGAAAACCGGAGTGCTGGCCATGGCGGCCGCCATACTGCTGCTTATCGGATGCGCCTGCACGATGCCGGAGCACGCTTCGCCCGATGCCCCGGAGGCGGAGTGCTCCGTGGAGATGCTGGACGTGGGACAGGGACTTTGCATCCTGGCGGAGATGGACGGGCAATACCTCCTGTATGACGGCGGCGGCCGGGAAACCTCCTCCCTGGTGGTGCGTCATCTCCGGGACCTGGGAGTCGGCAGGATCGACCTTATGGTGGCGTCCCACTACGATGAGGACCACATCAGCGGTCTGATCGGCGTGCTCTCCGACATTCCGGTGGACCGGGTGATCGCGCCGGACTACGAGGCGGACACGAGTATTTACCGATCCTTTCAAAACAAACTCGCAGACAGCGGCGCGCAGCTTCTTTCACCCCATCCCGGGGACCGCTATTCCCTGGGCGATGGAGAGATCCTCGTGCTGGGACCGGGCAGGGAGGACTATGAGATTGAAAATGACCGTTCCGTGGCGGTGCTTCTCACCTATGGAAAGTTTCGATGCCTGATCACCGGCGATGCCGAATCGGAGGCGGAGCTCCAGATGACCGTCTCCGGCCAGGATCTCTCCGCGGACCTCTATGTGGCAGGTCACCACGGCAGCGCCTCCTCCAGCAGTTCCCGCTTTCTGCAGGCAGTCCATCCCCGATACGTATTCTTCAGC
>CACYWX010000352.1:0-4110 GCA_902778205.1 uncultured Ruminococcus sp.
CGATAACAGTCCGAACTGCACAGTTGGCATTATTGTCAGTGGTGATCATGATGTGTTGACCCGACTTGCTTTCGGTGACGACGCCGGCGACCCGGTTTCCCTCCTTGACGACGCCGCAGACGAAGGTGTACAGCAAAACGGTCACCCCGGCGTCCCGGAGCATGTCCAGCCACACCGTTTTGAGGATCTCGGGATCGATCCAGGGAACGACGCGGTCCCGGCCCTCCCCCTCGCACAGGGCGGCGCACCGGGTCAGGATCTCGGTGTACAGGGGGGAGGTGACAGTGCCGGTCCAGTGGCTCATGAGGCCGGAGGTGGACATGCCTCCGACGCTGTTGTTCCATTCGATCAGAAGGACCCTGGCGCCGAGTCTTCCGGCCATGACGGCGGCGGAGGCACCGGCGGGACCGGATCCGGCCACGATGACGTCGTATTCCCCGGCCACGGGCAGCTCCCTTGCGGGTTCGGTAAAGGTTTTCACGGGCGGTATCCTCCCTCGCGCCGCGGATGCCCGTTTCCCACGGAATCATGGACGAACCGCGGCTTTTTTTCTCCATTTTAGCCGGTTTTTCCCCCTGTGTCAAGATGATTTTCATGGATTTTGCACCGGAGACGGGAACCGCGCGTCCCGCCTTTCCCGCCGTGTAAGGGCCGGTTTTCCGCGCCTCCGGAATTTGGTGGGACAAAATCGAAAAACCGTCGGAAAATATGGAAAACTGCTTGAAAGAAGAAGGGAATTGTGGTATCATTACTCTTGATTATCGAGCCGCGTTCCCGGTCCGCAGACGGGCGGGGAGTCCTGGTCGGACGGGAGGGCGGTCTTGCTTTGTGCCTGTACGGGCGGATGAAGGAGCGGACCCATGCGCGATCGGAAAAAGCAGAGACTGCTCCGGAAATCCGGGATAAAAGGGCTGTCCCGGGAAAAGGGATTATCCCCGAAGGATGAAACGGGGCTCCCGGATCCGACGTCGTTCGAAGCGGTGAGACGGATCATCGAAAAGGAAAAGAAAGAGCTGTCTGCGCACCCCATGGCCGGTCGGACGGAGGAGACTGCGCATTCCTCCTCCTGCTCACAAAAAGAAGCTGATTAGCAAAGGAAAAGGTTTTATGGCAAACCGTAAGAAGTTTCGGTTCGAACCGTGGCACAGGGTGGCGGCGCTGCTGCTGGTACTTGACATCATCACAGTCAATTTCTCCTACCTGCTGGCGCTATGGCTCCGTTTCGACCTGCATTTTTCCGCCGTACCGGTCACGTACCTGTCCGCATGGAAAAAGTTCACGCTGATCTACACGGCGGCGGCTATCATAGTCTTCTGGATCATGAGGCTGTATCACTCCCTGTGGCGGTACGCCTCCTTTGACGAGTTGTTCCGGGCCTTCATCGCATGCGGGGTGACCACGGTGCTCCATATCGCCGGCATCACCCTGCTGTTTCAGCGGATGCCCGTGTCCTACCATCTGTTCGGCGCCCTGTTCCAGCTGGTCGGCGTGGTGGGATACCGATTCGCGTACCGGTTCCTTCTGCTCATGCGTCAGCGGAACGGGGAGAGCAGGAGCGCGATCCAGAACCGGGTGATGATCATCGGCGCGGGCTCCGCCGGTCAGATGATCCTGCGGGACATTCGGCGCACGGCGGACGTTCACGACAGGGTGGTCTGCTTCATCGACGATGACGCCAACAAGTGGAACCGGTACATAGACGGCGTGCAGATCGTCGGCGGCCGGGAGGACATCCTGGGCGCGGTCGACAAATTCGGCGTCAACAAGATCTATCTGGCCATTCCCTCCGCCTCCGCCGAAGCGCGCCGGGACATTCTGGACATCTGCAAGGAGTCCGGATGCGAGCTGAAAAATCTGCCCGGCATGTTCCAGTTCGTGCTGGGGGACGTGACCGTTTCCTCCCTGAAGGAGGTCGCCATCGAGGACCTCTTGGGCCGGGATCCCATCCGGGTGGACATGGAAGAGGTTTTCCGGTTCATCTCCGGGAAGGTGGTGCTGGTAACCGGCGGCGGCGGGTCCATCGGATCGGAGCTCTGCCGTCAGATCGCGGCCCACGACCCGAAGCGGCTCATCATCTTCGACATCTACGAAAACAACGCCTATGCGATCCAGATGGAGCTGAAGAGGAAGTACCCCGAGCTCGATCTGGTGGTGCTGATCGGCTCCGTGCGGGACAGCCGGCGGATCTTCGGCGTGTTCGAGGAATACCGCCCCGACATCGTCTACCACGCCGCGGCCCACAAGCACGTTCCCCTCATGGAGGACAGCCCCTGCGAGGCCATCAAGAACAACGCCGTGGGCACCTACAAGACCGCCTACGCCGCCATGGTCCACGGGACGAAGCGATTCGTGCTGATCTCCACGGACAAGGCCGTCAATCCCACCAACATCATGGGCGCGTCCAAGCGGCTCTGCGAGATGATCATCCAGTCCTTCGACGCGAAGATCAAGGCGGGGCGTGCCGACGAGCTTCCCCAGATCTTCACCCACGAGGACAGCGGCAGCCGGATGCGCGGAAAGGTCTTTGACTGGGACGCCTGCAAAACCGAGTTCGTGGCGGTGCGGTTCGGAAACGTGCTGGGCTCCAACGGCTCCGTGATCCCGCTCTTCAAGAAGCAGATCGAGGACGGCGGACCGGTCACCGTCACCCATCCGGACATCATCCGGTATTTCATGACCATTCCCGAGGCGGTGGGACTTGTCCTGCAGGCCGGGACCTACGCGGACGGGGGAGAGATCTTCGTTCTGGACATGGGTCAGCCCGTCAAGATCGACACGCTGGCCCGGAACCTGATCAAGCTGAGCGGACTGAAGCCGGACGTGGACATCAAAATCGAATACACGGGCCTCAGACCCGGCGAAAAGCTGTACGAGGAAAAGCTCATGGCGGAGGAGGGGCTCAAAAAGACCGAGAACGACCTGATCCACATCGGCTGCCCGATCCCCTTCGACACGGACGTCTTCCTCGGCGAGCTCAGGGATCTGGCTGAGACGGCGTACCAGAACGACGAGGCGGAAATCCGGAATATGGTGAAGAAGACGGTGAGCACCTATCACCCGGACAAGTGACGCTTTGCCGGGGCGTTATGCTGCCCGGAGGAGCGCCGACCCGGGCCCGAATCCCCGGCGACGATCAGACGGAGACTTCTGCCTCCGCTTTTCGTCTTTTTTCGGGGATCGGAGCCGTGCAAGCCGGGCTGCCGGAGCAGAGGCATACTGAGAACGACGGAGTCGGGAGAACGGATTTATGAAGAAAGTGATGCTGGTTTTCGGGACCAGACCGGAAGCGATCAAAATGTGCCCCCTTGTGAACGAGCTGAAGACCAGAGCTGGCCTTCGGACCGTGGTGTGCGTCACCGCCCAGCACCGTCAGATGCTGGATCAGGTGCTGGCCGCCTTCGGGGTCGTTCCGGACTATGATCTGAACATCATGAAGGACAGGCAGACCCTGTTCGATATTACGACAAACATCCTGAACGGCATCCGGGAGGTGCTGGAGAAGGAGAAGCCGGACGTGGTCCTGGTGCACGGGGACACCTCCACCACCTTTGTGACGGCGCTGGCCTGCTTCTATCTGCGGATCCCGGTCGGGCACGTGGAGGCGGGGCTCAGGACCTACAACATCGACAGCCCCTATCCGGAGGAGTTCAACCGGCAGGCGGTGGGCATCGTCAGCCGGTACAATTTCGCCCCCACGAAGCTGGCCGCCGATCATCTTCTGGCGGAAGGGAAGGACCCCTCCACCATCTACGTCACCGGCAATACGGTCATCGACGCCATGCAGCACACGGTCCGGGCGGATTACACCCATCCGGAGCTGGAATGGGCGGGGGACGGAAAGCTGATCCTCATCACGGCCCACAGAAGGGAAAACCTCGGCGAGCCCATGCACCACATGTTCCGCGCGATCCGCCGCGTTCTGGACGAGCATCCGGAATGCAGGGCGGTCTACCCGATCCACATGAATCCGGCGGTGCGGCAGGCGGCGGACGAGGAGCTGAGCGGCTGCGACAGGATCCACATCATCGAGCCCGTCGAGGTCACGGACTGCCACAACTTCGAGGCGCGGTCGTATCTCTGCCTGACGGACTCCGGCGGGATCCAGGAGGA
>CACYWX010000352.1:4121-6640 GCA_902778205.1 uncultured Ruminococcus sp.
GTGTCCCTCCTACGGCGTGCCGGTGCTGGTCATGCGGGACACCACGGAGCGGCCCGAGGGCGTTGAGGCCGGGACCCTGCGTCTGGTGGGAACGGACGAGGAGACCATCTACCGGACCTTCAGCCAGCTTCTGGACGATCCGGAGGAGTACGGGAAAATGAGCAGAGCCTGCAATCCCTACGGGGACGGACATGCCTGCCGCCGCATCGCGGACGTTCTCGAGCACGGCTCCTGCGATCCCTGGAACGGCGCGGAATGAGACGCGGACAGCCTCGAGGCGAGAATCCAAACGAAAATCGGAATAAAGGAACTTGCATGGGAATCACGGAAAAACTGGCGGAGGAGCTTTACGGGATCCGGACGCTGAGCAAAGAGGACAGGGAACAGCTGAAAACGCTCATCATCGACTTTTTCGCGGCAGCTTATGCGGGGCATCAGCAGAACGCGGACTTCAACCGGTCCGTGGAGGCAGCGGTGTTCCCCCAGGGTGGAGCGGAGGAGAGTTCTGTCCTGTTTCATCAGAAGAAATACCCGGCGCGGCTGGCGGCCTTCATGAACGCGGTCTACGGCCACGGCGCGGAGCTGGATGACGGGAACAAGGCGGCGGCGGGACACGCGGGCGTGCATCTGATCCCGGCCGTATTCGCCCTGGCCGACAAGCTGGGAAGCGGCGGAGACGACGTGCTGACGGCCCTGGCGACGGGCTATGAGGCGTACATCCGGATCTCCGCAGCCGCACAGCCGGGGATGGTGAAGCGGGGCTTCCACTCTACCGGAATGGCCGGGACCCTTGCCTGCGCCGCGGCCTGTGCGAGACTGTATCATCTGGACGCCCGGGGAATCGAGGATGCCATAGCGCTGGCCACCACCATGACGGGAGGTCTGCTCTCCTACGGCGATTCACGCCCCGCCATCAAGCCCCTCAATCCGGGCAAGGCGGCGGAGAACGGCGTGTTCGCGGCGATGCTGGCAGCCTCGGGAGTCCGGGGACCCGCGGAGGCACTGGAGGGACAGAACGGATGGTTCCACGCCGTAACGGACGAGATCCACGAGGAATTCCTCGCCGGATCGGACCATCTTCTGCTGCACGACTGCTATTTCAAGCTGTACCCCTCCTGCCGCCACACCCACTGCGGCATCGACGCGGCGATTGCTCTGCACGGACGGATCAGGCCGGAGGATCTGGCGGAGATCAACGTGTACATCTATCCGAACGCCATCCGGCTGGCCGGGATCCGGATCCCGAAGGACGGGGACGACACCAAGTTTTCCATCCCCTATACGCTGGCCTGCGCGCTGACGGCGGGCTCCTACGGCATCGCCGACATGAATCCGCCCCGCCTGACGCCGGAGATCATGCGCGTCATTGACATGATCCGCATGATCCCGGACGAGACCATGGAGGACCGGTCGCGCGGAATCCGCGGAACCCGGGTCGAGGTCGTGCTGAAGGACGGGAGCCGGGAGGAAGAGACCGTCCTCGTGCCGCGGGGAGATCCCGAAAAGCCGCTCAGCCGGGCGGACATCGCGGACAAGCTCCGGGTCTGCGCGAAGGGACAGGCGGACGAGGAGACCCTGGGAGAGCTGATGAACCGGGTGCTGTCCCTGGACGACGGGCCCGTCTTCGAAAATCCCATGAAAGCGACAGGAAGAAAAATATGAATCAAGTCAATCTGATCCTCGGCACCATGACCTTCGGCGAGTCGGTGTTTCAGCCGGACGTGCGCGCGTTTGTGAACGCGTTTCTGGACGCCGGGTATACGGAGCTGGATACGGCCTACGTCTACAACGAGGGGACCTGCGAACGGCTTTTGGGCGAGGTTCTTCCGGAGCTGGACCGTCCCTTCCGGATCGCCACGAAGGTGAATCCGCGGATCACGGGACGGCTCGACGGGGAGGCCGCGTACATGCAGGTGAACGAAAGCCTGGAGCGGCTACGTCTGCCCTCCGTGGACACGGTGTACCTCCATTTCCCGGATCCCGCGACGCCGGTGATCTCCGTGCTGGAGGCCATGGCGGATCTGCACGATCAGGGGAAGTTCCGGGAGCTGGGGCTCTCCAATTTTCCTGCCTGGATGGCCGCGGACGCATGGCAGATCTGCGACCGGCACGGCTGGGTCCGCCCCACCGTGTACGAGGGGATCTACAATCCGCTGACCCGGCGGGCCGAGGTCGAGCTGAACGCCTGTCTGAAGCACTTCGGCATGCGGTTCTGCGCCTACAATCCCCTGTGCGGGGGACTGCTGACCGGGCGGTACGGGCGGTACGAGGACGAGCCGGAGGACGGACGCTTCACCCACCGGCCCAACTACCGGAATCGGTACTGGAAGAAGAGCTTCTTCGACGCGGTGGACCTTCTGAAGACTGCCTGCGAGAAGGAGGGTGTCTCCCTCGTGGATGCCGTGTACCGCTGGCTGGCGTACCACTCCATGCTGGATGGGGATCGCGGCGATGCCGTCATCATCGGAGCGTCGAAGCTCACCCATTTGGCGGAAAACCTGGCGGCCGTGAAGGCGGGA
>CACYWX010000353.1 GCA_902778205.1 uncultured Ruminococcus sp.
AGCATCCGGATCAGCGTCTCCCGGATGAGGGAGTAATGGCGTTCGTAGGAGGTGTAGAGGATCTCCTCCCCGCGGAGCACGGCGATTTTGGCGGTGGTGAACCAGACCGTGGCGGGCCTGGCGCAGGGACGGCGGATCGAGGGACGGGTCATGTTCCTGGGCGGTCCCCTGTCCTTCTGCCGCGGACTGCGGGAGCGGTTCGTGGAGACCCTGGGCCTGACGGAGGAGAACGCCGTGTTCCCGGATTACGCCCGCAACGCCGTGTCCCTGGGAGCCGCCCTCTACTCCCGCCGGGTCATGACCATGGATCCGAAGGAGCGGCTGACCATCGACTCCATGATCGAGAGGATCCGGACCGCCAAGATCCGCGCCACCTCCTCCCGCACGGAGCCCCTGTTCCGGAACCGGGAGGAATACGACGCCTTCTCCGCCCGCCACGCGAAGGCCTCCGTCCCCCGGGCTGAGCTGAAGGATTACCGGGGAGAGTTGTATCTGGGCATCGACTGCGGCTCCACCACCACGAAGCTGGCCGTGGCCGGAGAACATGGCGAGCTGCTCTACACCTATTACGCCTCCAACCGCGGCAATCCCGTGGAGATCGTCCGGTCGGAGCTGGAAAAGATCTACTCCCTCTGCCCACAGGGAGCGCGATTCCGGGGCTCGGCGGTGACCGGCTACGGGGAGGACCTGATCCGCCATGCCTTCGGCGTGGACGAGGGTCTGGTGGAAACCGTGGCCCACTACACCGCCGCGAAAGCCTTCATGCCCGACGTGGACTTCATCCTCGACATCGGCGGGCAGGACATCAAGTGCTTCCGGATCAAAAACGGCGCGGTGGACCGGATCATGCTGAACGAAGCCTGCTCCTCCGGGTGCGGCTCCTTCATCGAGACCTTCGCCCGCTCCATGCACCTGACGGCGGCGGAGTTTGCCGAACGGGCCCTCTTCGCCGAGGCTCCGGTGAATCTCGGCTCCCGGTGCACTGTATTCATGAACTCCCAGGTAAAGCAGTCCCAGAAGGACGGCGCCACGGTGGAGGACATCTCCGCGGGCCTGTCCCTGTCGGTGGTGAAGAACGCCATCTACAAGGTCATCCGCGCCCACTCCCCGGACGAGCTGGGCGAGCACATCGTGGTGCAGGGCGGCACCTTCTACAACGACGCCGTTCTCCGGGCCTTCGAGCGGGAGATCGGCCGCGAGGTGGTCCGTCCCGACATCGCGGGCCTCATGGGAGCCTACGGCGCGGCGCTGTACGCACGGTCCCGCTCCGAGCAGGATCCCGCCCGCGCCTCCTCCCTCATCGGACCGGACGCGCTCTCCTCCTTCACCCACACCTCGAAGACCGCGGTCTGCGGCGGATGCGGGAACCGGTGCCTTCTGACGATCAACACCTTCCCGGGCGGACGCCGGTTCATCTCCGGGAACAAATGCGAAAAGGGCGCGGGAGAAGCCCATGCCAACGAGGACGTGCCCAACCTCCACGTCTTCAAGCGGGATCTGCTTCTGGCAGAGGCTCCGTCGGAGATCCCGGAGGAGGTCGGCCCCCGCGGCGTCATCGGCCTGCCCCTGACCCTCGGCATGTACGAGCTCCTTCCCCTCTGGACCGCCCTGTTCCGCTCCCTGGGCTTCACTCCGGTGCTGTCCGGCATGTCCACCCGGGAGCTCTACGAGCGCGGACAGTTCTCCATCCCCTCGGACACGGCCTGCTATCCCGCCAAGATCATGCACGGCCACATCGAGCGGCTGGTCGGCCTGGGCGTCCCCGTGATCTTCTACCCCCGCATGACGTGGAATCTGGACGAGCACGCCTCGGACAACCACTACAACTGCCCCGTGGTGGCCTATTACAGCGAGCTGCTGAGGGGGAACATGGACTCCCTGAAAAAGGTGACGTTCCTCTATCCCTACCTGTCCCTGGACAGCCAGGGCGAGCTGGCGGAGGGACTGTGGCGGGAGCTGAAGCCCCGGTACCGGGATCTGAAAAAGAATGACCTGAAAAAGGCCGTGGCGGCGGGATTTGAAAATCTGGAGAAATACGCCGCCGCCGTCCGGAGCGAAGGGGAGCGCGCCGTCCGCTGGGCGAGAGAGCACAAAAAGCCCATCATGATCCTGGCGGGCCGTCCCTACCACGCCGACGCGGAGATCGGACACGGCATCGACAAGCTGGCGGTGTCCCTGGGCTTCGCCGTGGTGTCGGAGGATTCGGTCTACCATCTGGCCAAGACCCCGGACGACGTGCGGGTGCTGAACCAGTGGACCTACCATTCCCGCCTGTACCGCGCCGCCGCCTGGGCCGTGGACAATCCGGACGCCCAGCTGGTCCAGCTGGTGTCCTTCGGCTGCGGCGTGGACGCCATCACCACCGACGAGGTCAAGCGGATCCTGGAGAACGGCGGAAAGTATTACACCCAGCTCAAGATCGACGAGATCGCCAACCTCGGCGCGGTGAAGATCCGCCTGAGAAGCCTCGCCGCCGTGCTGTGAGGGACACTTCCGGGCATCATCCCACCATTTCATACGGCAGAAAACAATATGAATCAGAACTACGTGCAATTCACCGCGGAGATGAAGGAGACCCACACCATCCTCATCCCCAATATGCTGCCCATCCACTTTCGGCTGGTGAAGCGGATCCTGGAGAACGACGGGTATAAGGTCGTCCTTTTGGAAACCAAGGGCCCCCGCATCGCGGAGACCGGGCAGAAATACGTCCACAACGACACCTGCTATCCCGCTATCCTGGTCATCGGGCAGATGCTGGACGCCCTGTTTTCCGGGAAGTACGATCCCCATACCTGCGCCCTGATGCTGTTCCAGACCGGGGGCGGGTGCCGGGCCTCCAACTACGTCTCCCTCATGCGGAAGGCGCTGGTCAACGCGGGCATGCCCTACGTGCCGGTGATTCCCCTGTCCCTGGCGGGCATCGAAAAGCACCCCGGCTTCACCAATTCCATCCCCATGTACCACCGCATGGCCTACGGCGTCCTCTACGGGGACCTCATGATGGCGCTGGCCAATCAGGTGCGTCCCTACGAGACCGAAAAGGGAGCGGCGGACGCCCTCTGCGCCCGGTGGACGGAGCGGCTGGTGGAGGAGCTGTCCTCGAAGGCCATCCGCTACGGACACATCCGGAAGAATTACGACGCCATCATCCGGGACTTCGCCTCCATCCCACGCCAGACGCGCCCCGCGGTCCGGGTGGGGATTGTGGGGGAGATCTACGTCAAATTCTCGCCCCTCGGCAACAACGAGCTGGAGAAATTCCTGGAGTCGGAGGGCGCCGAGGTGGTCATGCCGGGACTCCTGGACTTCTTCAACTACTGCGTCTACAACGGGATCATGGACTATAAGCTCTACCCGAAGACCCATTCCCTCGCCTCCTGCCTGATCCACAAGGCCGCCTTCCGGTTCCTGCTGGGCAAGCAGCGGGACATGATCGAGGCCATCCGGCGGGAGGGGACCTTCCGCCCCATGATGCCCTTCGACCACACCCTGAGCCTGACGAAGGACTTCATCGGCTACGGCACCAAGATGGGCGAGGGCTGGCTCCTGTCGGCGGAGATGCTGGAGCTCTGCGATTCCGGCGTGCCCAACATCGTCTGCACCCAGCCCTTCGGATGCCTGCCCAACCACATCTGCGGCAAGGGCATGATGAAGCCCATCAAGGAGGCCGTCCCCGGCGCGAACATCGTGGCCATCGACTATGACCCCGGCGCGTCGGCCGTCAATCAGGAGAACCGCCTGAAGCTCATGCTGTCCGCCGCGCGGGAGAATCTGGAGGCACAGGGCGGCGCGCGGGTGTCGTGAGCGTCGGGAGCACACAAGGGCCTGCCGCACTGAGAAACAGAATAAAAAAACGGGGCTGCCGCAATTCTCCATGTGTACGGGAGAGTAACACGGCAGCCCATTTTTCATCTAGCGGCTGACTCCGGCGGACCGCGGACGGCGTCCCTTCCGACGGAAATGGCTTATACTAATCTCAAGCAAAAAGGGAAAACGCGGCTTTCTTTCGGAGTAAAGCCACAGGCATAAATGCCTGGCAAAGAACTTCATGGGGGGAAAAGGTTAG
>CACYWX010000354.1 GCA_902778205.1 uncultured Ruminococcus sp.
CGCAGATCTTCAAGGCCGACATCTACCGGGCAGCGTCCTACACCTGCGCGAAGGAGCATTTTTCCGCCACGGACGACTGCGCCCTCTGCGAGCATGTGGGCTTTCCGGTGCATCTGGTGGACGTGGGCCCCATGAACATCAAAATCACCTACCCCGAGGACATCGTCATCGCCGAGGCGATCCTCAAGTCCCGGGAGCCAAAGGAGCAGACCACATGAGAATCGGCCACGGCTACGACGCGCACCGCTTCACCGAGGGGGATCACCTCGTGCTGGGCGGCGTCCGCATCCCCTTTGATCACGCCTTCCTCGCCCATTCCGACGGGGACGTGCTGGTTCACGCGCTCATCGACGCCCTGTTCGGAGCTGCCGGGGTGCCTGACATCGGAGCCCATTTCCCGCCGACGGACGAGCGGTACCGGGGCATAGACAGCTGCCTTCTGCTGGCCGAGACCGCGGACATCGTGAAGAAGCTCGGATTCCGGGTCGAATACGCGGATATGACGATTGTGGCCCAGAAGCCGAAGCTGGCCTTCTACCTCCCCGCCATGCGGGAGAGGATCGCCGGGGTGCTGGACGTCCCGGCGGACCGGGTCAACGTCAAGGCCACCACGGAGGAGCGGATGGGCTTCACCGGCCGCGGAGAGGGTATCTCGGCCCACGCGGTCTGTCTTTTGAACGAATAAAAGCCGGATCATCCTTCATGGGATCATCCGGCCGCAGGGCAGGGGAGGACGGCGTGCCGCACATCCTTTGCTTTTCAAGTCCCGATCCGTCCCCGCCCGGCCCGGGATCTGGTTCGGGACGCCGAAGATCCGTCCCCGGCGTCAGAGGCAGTATATGCCGCGCTCTCCCCTGGCGTCCTGGACACGGCCGGGCCGGAGGAACCGCGGATCGGGGCGAAATCATCAAAGAGCGGACAAAGACCCGTCCGAGCGGACCGGAATGCGGCGCGGAAGCAATATTTCTTTTTTCGGAGGCATCGATTATGAAGATCAGGATGGCGCCGTCCCTTCTGGCGTCCGACTTTCTGCATCTGGAGCGGGAGCTCAGACGTGCGGAGGAGGCCGGGGCGGATCTCTTGCACTGTGACGTCATGGACGGCGTGTACGTGCCCAACATCAGCTTCGGCTTTTCCGTGCTGGAGCCGCTTTCCCGGGAGACCCGGCTTCCTCTGGACGTGCACATGATGACCGTCTGCCCGGACCGGTACGCGGACAAGCTGGCAAAGCTCGGGGCGGCCTCGGTCACGATCCATTCCGACGCCATGGACCCGGAGAGGACCGCGGATACGCTCCGTGCCATCCGGGACAGCGGCATGAGGGCGGCTCTGGCTCTGTCGCCTAAAAGACCCGCCGCCGACCTGGTCCCGTATCTGTCCCTTTTGGACATGGTCCTGGTCATGACGGTGGAGCCCGGCTTCGGCGGACAGTCCTTCATGGAGGACATGATGCCGAAGGTCTCCGAGGTGCGCCGGATGCTGGACCGTGAGAACCCCTCCTGTGAGATCCAGGTGGACGGGGGCATCGCGTCCGGGACCATCGCAAGGGCGGCGGAAGCCGGGGCCAACGTGTTCGTGGTGGGAACCGCGTCCTTCCGCGCGGAGCATATGGGGGACGCCCTGGCCTCCCTCCGCGGCATCGCCGAAGGAACCGGTTCGCTCTGAACATGCCTTCCCGTCAGAATAGATGAAATCGCCGCGGAGGAATCCGGAGATTTTGTTGCCGATTCACGAAACGAAATTTCTCCGTTTTGATTCAAAATCCGACGATTCTGTGTTATAATAATCGGGTAGAAACCTGTCCAAATCCAACATCAATTCAAAAAGGGGTATTTTATGAGCGACAGCTACTTCGGCGAACTGATGGTCATTGGCATGCGCGGCTGTGAGAAGTTCATCGATCAGGTGGATTTCTACCTGAAGGAATGGCGCAGACACGGTGACGATGAAGCAACCTTTGTGACGATGGCGGACTGCCCGCGGTTCGGTTCCGGCGAGGGCAAGGGCATTATCCACTCCTCCATGCGGGGACGCGACGTGTATATCATCTGCGACTGCTTCAACCACGGCGTTACATATAAGATGTACGGACAGGAGGTCCCCATGAGTCCGGACGATCACTACGCCGACCTGAAGCGCACCATCGCCGCCATGGCGGGCAAGGCCAAGCGCATCACCCTGATCATGCCCATGCTGTACGAGGGCAGACAGCACAAGCGCTCCGCAAGAGAGTCCCTGGACTGCGCCATCATGCTCCAGGAGCTGGCTTCCATGGGCGTGTCCAACATCATCACCTTCGACGCCCATGACCCCCGGGTTTCCAACGCGATCCCCCTGACAGGCTTCGACAGCATCCGGCCCACCTATCAGATGCTGAAAGCGCTGGTGCGGGCGGTTCCGGACATCTCCCTCTCCGGCGACGACATCATGATCATCTCCCCGGATGAAGGCGCTATGTCCCGCACCATGTATTACGCCACGGTGCTGGGGCTGGATCTGGGCATGTTCTACAAGAGACGCGATTATACCCGCGTCGTAAACGGCAAGAATCCCATTGTGGCCCACGAATACCTGGGCAAGGACCTGAACGGCAAGGACGCCATCATCATCGACGACATGATCTCCTCCGGCGAGTCCATCATCGACGTGGCCAGTCAGATCAAGGAAAAGGGCGCCAAGCGCATCTTCTTCTTCGTGGCGTTCGGCCTCTTCACCGCCGGCTTTGAGCTCTTCGACAAGGCCTACGCGGAAGGGCTCTTCACCAAGTGCTTCACCACCAACCTGGTATACCATCCTGAGGGCCTCATGGAGAAGGAATGGTACTGCGAGGTCAACATGTGCAAATACGTGGCCATCATCATCGACACGCTGAACAAGGACCAGTCCATCAGCACCCTGCTCAACCCCGTGAAGAAAATCCACTCCATCCTCGACGAGCACACGAAGAAGATGGACACTCAGATGAAAATCAATCCCGACGCGGAATAAAGGATCATATGCAGAATTTCAAGAAACAAACCGCAGAAGCCATTGAGCGCGCCGTCGAGGCCATGGCGCCCGGCACCGGACTGACGGCCTCCGATATCGAGTCCTTCCTGGAGTATCCTCCGGATCCCGCCATGGGAGATCTGGCGTTCCCCTGCTTCCGTCTCTCCAAGGCCATGCGCAGCGCTCCTCCGAAGATCGCCGCGTCCCTGGCGGAGGCTCTTAAGGATTTCTCCCTGGGAACGGCGGAGCAGGCGGGCGGCTACCTGAATTTCAAGGTGTCCCCGGACTATCTCTCCGGCCACGTGCTGGAGGAGATCGAGGAAAAGGGCGCGTCCTACGGCTCCTCCGGAGAGGGCAGAGGAAAGGTCGTCACCCTGGACTACTCCTCCCCCAACATCTGCAAGCCCTTCCACATCGGCCACCTGGGCACCACCGTCATCGGCCACTCCCTGAAGCTGCTCCATGAGTTTGCCGGCTATACCTGCATCGGCATCAACCACCTGGGCGACTGGGGCACGCAGTTCGGCAAGCAGATCGTGGCGTTCCGGAAATGGGGCGACCGCGAGACCGTGGAGCGGGTGGGCATCGACGAGCTGGTCCGCCTCTACGTCCGGTTCCACGAGGAGGCCGAGAAGGATCCCTCCCTTGACGACGAAGCCAGAGCCGAGTTCCACAAGATGGAGGAGGGCGACCCCGAGAATCTTGCCCTGTGGCAGTGGTTCGTGGATGTGTCCCTGGCCGAGTACAAAAAGACCTACCGGCAGCTGGGCATCGAGTTTGAGCATTATACCGGCGAGTCCTTCTATATCCGGAACGGATACGGACAGGACGTAGTGGACGAGCTGGAGGCGAAGGGACTTCTGAAGCTGGACGACGGCGCGAAGATTGTGGATCTCTCCGACTACAATATGCCGCCCTGCATCATCCTCAAGGAGGCCGGCTCCACCATCTACTACACCAGGGACATCGCGGCCGCGGAGTACAGGAAGAAGACCTATGACTTCTCGAAGTCCATCTATGTCACCTCCTCCCAGCAGAGTCTCCACTTCGCACAGCTCTTCAAGGTCATC
>CACYWX010000355.1 GCA_902778205.1 uncultured Ruminococcus sp.
GGGGAGCATTCATCACACCGACACAGAAACGGAGACTGAATATGGCTACGACAAAGGTTGCCTTCATCGGCTGCGGCGGACGCAACGGCGCTCACGTGCAGAAGTGCATGGAGAATCTGGACAACATCGAATACGTGGGATTCTGCGACATCGACGAGTCCCGGGCATACGGATACGCGGACAGGACCAAGACCGATCCCGAGGGGAAGATCTTCCGCGACTACCGCGAAATGCTGGAAAAGACGAAGCCCGACGCGATTTTCATGGCGGTCCCCCCGCACTGCCACGGCGAAATCGAGCCCGCCATCATTGACAAGGGCATCCCGTTCCTGATCGAGAAGCCGGTGGCCCTGGATATGGCGACGGCCGAGAAGATCGAGAAGATGATCAAGGAGAAGGATCTCATCACGGCGGCCGGCTTCCAGGACCGCTACCAGAACCTGACCCAGATCATGAAGGACTACATCAAGGACAGAAAGGTCGGCCTTGTGACCGGCGCTTGGTACGGCGGCATTCCCGGCGTGTGGTGGTGGAGACAGATGGAGACCTCCGGCGGCCAGGTGGTGGAGCAGAACATCCACATTTTCGACCAGGCCCGGTATCTCTTCGGCGAGCCCCTGTACGTGAACTGCGCTGGCGCGAGAGGCATCGTGGATCCCGAGGAATACGGCGTTCCCGGCTACAATGTCCACGACTATTCCTCCGCGGTCATCAAGTTCAAGTCCGGCGTGGTGGCCACCATCTTCACGGCCTGCTACCAGAAGGGCCCGGCCGGTATGCAGAGCGGCATGAACATCTACTGCAAGGACGCCGTGCTGGAGTACCACCTGAGATCCAGCCTGAAGATCACCGACAGCGAAGGCGTTCACGAGTGGACCCGCGGCAAGGAGCAGACCGGCATTCAGGACGAGGCCTTCATCCACGCGGTCCGCACCGGCGACCGTTCCCAGATCCTGGCGGACTACAGCGAGGCGGTCAAGTCCCTGAGACTGACCCTGGCCTGCAACGAGTCCATCGAGACCGGCAGAACCATTTTCTTCAACTGAGAAGAACTGTCAACCGCATATCCCGGCGGGGAGAAGTCATTGCACGGCTTCTCCCCGCTTTTTTGATGGGAGATGAGGGCTGGCGGGAGATTTTGCCGGTCCCGGACTTGCATATGCCGGTTTTGTATGGTATAATGACTCAGTTCTCCGTTTTACATATTTGGATAACGCTCCTCGGGGATCCTGCCGGGAGGACCCGGGCTCACGGGAGAAGAAAGGACATGCTTATGAAACGATGGATGCTTTGCGTTTTCGCCGCCGTGCTGTTCCTCACCGCCGCGTGCGGGAAGACGGCGGAAGCGGGCGAGGAGGCGGACGGCGTCACCGGGATCCTCACCGGGGTCTTCCGGGAGACGGCACGCTATACCTTCGGGGAGGATTCGTATATCCCTCTCGGCTCCGTGTACTGCGGCGGAGATTCCGGCGCGCTGACCGTCTTCGAATACAGGACCGAGTATAACGGGGATTCGGACCGCACCGTCCTGGACGCCCGGCTGAGTACCGTCGGAGCAGACGGGAAAACCGTCTCCGTCGGCGGACTCCCCAGCGAGGAGGCGGAGGGGGAGGGAACCCTCTTTGCCTGGGACGCATATGTGACGGCGGATCGTGTGTACTGGATCAGCTGCCGCAATGGGAACGAGGGCCGGAGCGCCGTTCTCCACGAGTCGGAGCCCGACGGCGGGAACCACGTCACCGCTCCGCTCGAGGGGATCTTTCCGTCGCTTGCGCGGGGTACACTTTCCTCCCATCTGGCATCCGAGTCCGACGGAACGGTCTGGATCTCCGCAGGGGCCGAGATCGCCTGTTTGTCGCCGTCTCTGGAGACACAGTTCTCCGTCACCGCTCCGGGGCCCGTGACCGCGCTGGGCGTGACGCCGGAGGGAGTCCCGATGTTCGGGTGCGGCTCCGGGGACGACTCGTATTTCACCTCCTCGATCTGCACGATTGACAGGGGGAGCCGTCAGTACGCTGAGGTACGGGACATCGCCGGCGAAGCTCAGTCGTCACGGATGGGCGTGAGCCTGTTCTTCGGCGGCGGGTACGACTATTATTACGTGGAAAACCGGCACGAGCGGACGCCGGGCATCGTCGGGGTGAAGGACGGGGAGGACACTCTGGTGCTCGACCGGAACAACAGCGCCTTGGAGGAGGACGCCTCTCTTGCGGCCGTCGTCGATCCGGAGACCGTGCTGTATCAGCTCGGGGACGGCAGGACCCTTGTCGCCTACGGACACGCGCCGGACATCGATCTGTCCCAGGTCCCCACCATCGAGATCGCCTGCGCCAACTGGTTCTCGGTCAGCGATCTGGAGGCCAAGGCCGCCCGCTACAACCGCAGTCATCCGGAGGTCCGGGTGGTGGTGACGGAGTGCGTGAAGCGGGAGAGCTACTACGAGGACACGGACCGGCTGATCTTCGACCTGGGCAACGGATTCTACAAGCCCGACATCGTCCTGGGACAGTGCGGAGGACCGGTGCTCACCACTGTTCTGCAGAAGAACCTCTGGACCGATCTCTCCCCCCTGATGGACGGGGATCCCCTGGTGAACCGGGACAACCTCTTCGATTCGGTGGAGAAGCTCTTCTCCACGAAGGACGGGAAGCTCTGGGGCCTGACGCCGGAGTTCTCCGTTTCGACCATGATCGGCCGTCGGGATGTGCTGGGCAGGTACGCGGTGAAGGACTCCTGGACCATGGAGGAGTTCATCGGATTCGCCCGGTCCCTGCCGGAGGGAACGCTGCTCTCCCCCTACATCACCAAGCGGCACTACGGGCCCATGCTGGGAACCCTTCCTGGCGTTCTTCCGGGATCTGCCCGAGGGGCCGGACGACATCATGAAGAAGTACCCCTTCGGCGAGGCGGTGATCATGCAGAGCGACTTCACGCAGTATTCCCGGTACTTTCAGAACGGGCAGGTGGCGCTCCACACAAGCGGCGTCCAGTCCATCGCGGACCTGCTCTTCGAGCTGGATCTGAAATTCGGCACCGTCGGTACGGATGAGCTTGTTTATATGGGCTGTCCCACCTCCTCGGAGGACGGACTGCCGGCGAACGATCTGTCTGCGGACAACAGCTTTGTCATCACCAAATACAGCTCCGATCCCGACCGGGCCTGGGACGTGCTCCGCTCGTTCTTCGACGTGGCGGCTCCGAACAGCGCGGCGTCCCAGTCAGGCTTCTTCCCGGCCCTCATTTCGGAATTCGACGAGCAGGCGGAATGGTGGAAGAACCACTGGTATTTCGTCGCGCCGGACCACAGGAACCGCTATACCGCGGAGAAGGGAGAGGAAGAGGTGGACAGGGCTGCTCATAACATCCCTGAGGACGCCGCGGCCTTCACCATGGAGGAGGAGGACTACCGGCGCATCCGGGCGTTTCTCGACAGCGACGCCGGGACCGCCGCCGTGGATTTCACGCCCGACGGGATCGCGGAGATCATCGACGAGGAGATTTCCGTGATGCTGGGAAAGGGCTCCTCCGAGGAGGAATGCGCGAAGGCGGTCCAGTCCCGGGTGTCCATCTGGCTCTCCGAAAATAAATGACGGCAGTACCCGGTCCGAATGTTCACAAGTGCCCGCTTGACACGGGGGCCCTGCGCCGATATAATCATCATGGACGGTTTTCCGCGCCGGGAGAATCCCGGAGGACACCATGCATGACGGAGAGGGACATATGGACATCATCATTTTCGGCGGACAGAGCAACATGGAGGGTCAGACGGAGGGGCTTCCGTCTCCCAACGAGCCCATGGACGGGGTACTGGAGTACCGGTTCCTGACGAACAGCGTGATCCCACTGGTGCATCCGGTGGGGGAGGACATGAATCCCGCCATCGAGGGGGCCAACGACGGCTTCGGCTCCCTTCTGCCGGATTTCTGCAAGACCTACCGGGGCGAGACCGGGCATGAGGTGCTGGCGGTCCACGCGGCCCAGGGCGCCACAAGAATCGACGAATGGCTCCCGGAGACGGACCGATACAAGGTCGCGCTGGGGAAGATCCTCGCGGCGAAGAAAGCGGCGGGGGATGCTCTCGGCCGCGTCTACTACGTATGGCTCCAGGGAGAATCCGACGCCATCGCGAAGGTGCCGGGGGAGGTCTATCTGGAGCGGCTGATCCGGTACAAGGACGCCCTGAAGCGGGATGCCGGGATCGACGCCTTCGGGATCATCCGGGTGGGGTACTTCACGGCGGAGCATCAGTACGACGAGGCCATCATGACCGCTCAGGAGACCGCCTGCGGAACGGACGCGGATTTCATCATGCTGACCCGCATCACGGCGGAGATGTCGCTGGATCCCGCCTGGCTTAACCCCACGGCCGCGGGGCATTACAACAACCGGGCCATGACCGAGATCGGGAACCGGGCCGGCTTCGCGCTGGCTCAGTACGAGAAGGAGCGGAAATGAAACGGCTGCTCCTCGTTATCAATCCGGTGACCGCCCGGTCCGCCGTGACGCCCGCCCTCATCGACGTGATCGACTGCTTCGAGCGGGGCGGATACTCCGTGACGGTCCACGTGACCCAGTACAAGAACGACACCTTTGACACGGTGAAGCGGCTGGGGGAGGACTTCGACACGGTGGTCTGCGCCGGAGGGGACGGGACCCTCAACGAGACGGTGTCCGCCGTCCTGTCTCTTGAAAAAAAGCCCCGGGTTGGTTACCTGCCCACGGGCACCACCAACGATTTCGCCGTCAGCTGGGGGATCCCCCGGAAGCCTCAGGACGCGGCACGGCGGATCGTGGAAGCGGAGGCGGTCCCCACGGACGTGAGCATGTTCTGCGGGCGGCCCTATATGTACGTGGCGGCCTTCGGAGCATTCACCGAGGCGTCCTATTCCACGCCCCAAGCCATGAAGCAGAACCTCGGCTGGTCGGCCTACATCATCGAGGGGCTGAAAAGCGTCCCCGGCATCCGGCCCATCCACATGAGGATCCGGCACGACGGCGGGGAGGAGGAGGGGAACTACCTCTACGGCATGGTGTCCAACACCCGGCGGGTCGGAGGCTTCGATCTGCGGATGCGGGAGAACATCAGCCTGTCGGACGGGCTCATGGAGGTGATCCTGATCCGGAAGCCGGACAATCCCGCGGACAACGCGAAGATGCTGGGGGCGGTGCTGATGCAGGACACCTCGAACGAATTCATCACCTTCGCCCACACGGCCCATCTGTCCTTCGAGGCGGACGAGCCCGTGCCGTGGACGGTGGACGGCGAGAATGGCGGCGCGGTGCAGGCGGGGGAGGTCTCCGTCCTTCACCGGGCGGTGGAACTGTTTCTGTGAGGAGGGACCGACATGACGGATTTTGACAGGCTTCCCGCTTTTCCGGGAGGGACACCCGCGGACGGGAGCTACAACGCCGGGCCCATGCTGGCGGACGACACCCTTCATCCCACGGCGGAGGACGCCCGGATGACGCTTTATACCGGCGCCGACGGGAACGACATGCTTCGGTACGCCGGGATGCTCCGGGAGGCCGGATTCGTCGGCGTGACGGAGAGCGATACCCCCGCGTACTTCGCCGTCGGCGGCGCGAAGGGGGATACCCGGGTCTACGCCTATCTTACGAAGTCTACGGGCGAGGTCCGGGTGATCCTCGATCCGCCGGGCTCCGACTGGACGAGACTCTCCGGCGGGGAAGGGAGCGGGACCGAGGAGATCTGTCAGTACGCCCTGTACTACGATCCGGAGAACGGCCACTCGCCCACTACTACCAACTGCGGCATGTTCTACATGGTGAAGCTGGCGGACAACTCCCTGTTCCTCATCGACGGGGGCGACGAGCTCCAGTGCTCCGAGGAGGCGGTATCCGGGATGTACAGGTTCCTGCGGGACTTCACCGGAGTTCCCGAGGGGGAGAGGATGCGGATCGCCGGATGGTTCTTCACCCACGCCCACGGGGACCACATGGCGGCCTGCATCCGGCTGCTGCGGACCTATCCCGACGCCTTCGAGGTGGAGCGGGTGCTGTTCAATTTCCCCTCCTACGACGTGGTGAGGGGAGGACACGATGCCGCGCCCGCCGCCGTTCTGAAGGCCACTCTGCGGGACTATGCCCCGGGAGCGCTGGCGGTGAAGCTCCACAGCGGCATGACCTTCACGCTGGCGGGGACGAAATTCGAGGTGCTCTACACCCACGAGGATTCCGTGCGGCCCGAGGATCCCGCAGTCTATCCCTTCCGGGACTTCAACTGCACCTCCACCGTTCTGAAGATGACGACCCGCTCCGGGAACACTGTGATGTGGCTGGGGGACACCAACGTGGAGACGGAGGCACTGGTGAAGGGCACGGTTCCGGCGGAGGCGTGGAAATCCGACGCGGTGCAGATCGCCCACCACTGCTTCAATTATCTCTCCGATCTCTATCCCATGATCGACGCGGACTGGGCCATGCTGCCGAATTCGTATTTCGGGGGACACACCCCGGAGAACGAGCCCAAGCGGCGGGAGGTGGAGGCCTGTCTGAGGGATCCCGGAAATATCTGGTACGAGGACAAAACCACGGTGTTCCGCTTTGAGGACGGGGAATACAAGGTCGTCCGGGAGCTGGACCGGGTCGGCGGCGAGCACGACGGGGTGGACCTGCTGGGACGGAAGGTGCGGTAAATCTTTCCTGATACTATAGCAATCCGCTCAAATACTCGCACAATCAAGGTGAACGTTGTTCTTTTCTCCTTTATCGAGGAGCCGCGCATACATGCGCAAAAAAGAACCAAAAGAGGAACTCCCTTGAAGTCCTGAGTATTCCGACCTCTGCGGAGGTCGGGTCAGGGCGTTGCCCCGACACCCCACGAACTTTTTGTTGGAAAAAGTTCGATCAAAAACTAATTGTTGGGCATAGTGCAGCTAATTCTGAGTATTGCTATAATCTCAAGCTAAAAGGGAAACGCGGCTTCTTGAAAGGAAGCCCTGCTCAACAAGTTGAGCGGCAAGAACTTTTATAATTGCACTGGTGCAGCGTCCTTTTCAAAGTGCAGCACGGGGTAACGTGCAGCCCATCTTTTCAGATTCAGTTTTTCATACGCCCTTGTCAGATTGCCGTTTCAGGTTGAGATGAGGATTATAGAACACAGAAAACAAGGCTCCGGAGCATTCGTGAATGGATGGTTTCCGGGGCCTTGTCGGTTTTTCGGGATTTACGGTTCGGGAATGTCGAATTCGGCATAGAGGGTGATGTCCTCCGTCGCCGCGCTGACCTTGCGGTGGAAACGCTTGCCGATGCGGTAGTGGCCGGGCTCCAGCTCGCCGTAGAGCATGGACCAGCCGGCGGTCATGTCCTTTGACGCTCCGGGGAATGTGAGTTCATATCCGATGGCGTTGAATACGACTTCAAATTCGCTCTCGACGCGCGGGACTGGAGCCCATTCCCTGTTTTCCTGCCGTTCCACCGTGAAAGCATCGCCGAAGTCCCAGCTTTCCGCCTTTCGGGTAATCCGGTACGTGAGGCCGGTTGGGGTGACGGTGTCCTTCAGGACCTTGAAGCCGACGGGGGCGGAGTCACCGCATCCGGAAAACAGAAGGGCGGATAGGAGGAGAAACGGGATGATGAAGGCGGAGAAGCGTTTCATATCGGGATGCTCCTTTCTTTATCCGTGGCACCGCTTGCACCATGCGTATCCCTGGGCCAGCATCTCCTCCGGATCCTCGCAGAAGCCCCGGTTGGACTCCTTCATCTCGGTGACGGAGGGGCAGTCCGGCAGGTGGATCTTCTTTGTGTGGGTGTTCAGCACGTAGGGAGCGGTGACGGCCTCCGGTTCGGGGGCGGGATCGGGTGAAGCGGGCTCCTCATCGGGCACGCTGTCCGTCGGCGGGGCCGGTTCCGTCTGAATGTCCGCTGTCGTTTCCGGTTCTGTGGGATCGGGGACGCTTCTCTCCGGCGGGGGATCGGGCGTGGAGGCGTCCTCCGGTCCGGAGAGCTCCCCGGAGAGGGTGTAGATCACGGTCTGCGTCTCCTCTCCGGTAAAGGAACGGTCGACGGTCCGGTCCGCGCCGTCCGCGATGATCCGGGGCCAGCTCAGCCCGACGATCCAGACGGCCCCGATCGTCAGCCAGAGAGCCGCCAGCGTGACGATCCGCCGGGTTTTGCCGTTCTTCACGTCAGTCCGCCTTCGCTCCGACGGTGTATTGGACGAACCGTGCGGAGAGCTCATCCCGGCTCATGGGACGGCGGCGGAAGAGGATGCGGAACCGGTAGGTCAGGCTCTCTCCCGCCGGGATGGTGAGCCCGCCCTTGAAGTACAGGTTGTTGGCGGCGAAGAGGCCGTAGGCCCGGATGTGCCAGGCCGTGGGGAACCGCTCGTTCTTCTCGTTGTCGAAGACGGTGACGCCCATGAAGCCCGCGTCCGGCACCTCTCCGCCGTAGTCGCACCATTCGGCCGGGCGGCTCCAGCACTCGCTCTCCCCGACGCCGCCCCAGGAGTTGGTGAGGACGCCCGATCCGATGTCGGCCCGCAGCTCGTCCCGGAGACGGATGCCCAGAGGACCGGCCTCCTTGGTGGGACCGAAGACCACGTCGCCGAAGTCGGCCTTGAAGGTGACTGTCAGATCCAGCGCGCGGCACTCCTCGGACTGGTTGTAGACGGTATACCGGGCGGATTCCCGGAGGAGGGGCGCTCCGTCGTGGTCGGTCCAGAGGTTATGAGCCGTAAAGGAGGTGAAGGCGGAGGCGGATTCCACGTTCGTGACGCATTCGTTCCGCACATAGCCGTGGCCGGGATTCTCGTTCCAGCAGTCCACGCCGTTCACGTCGCCCACCGCGATGAACAGGGACCGCTGATGGGGATGCTCCTTGGCCGTCAGGTCCAGCCGGGTGAAGGGATGGCCCGCTCCATCAAGAATCTGACCGAAATAGGGCTTGGCAACGGCGGGATCGAACACATACTCGGAGAAGAGGGAGCTTCCGACGCGCACGGCCACCTTCTTCTCGTCGGGGAGCAGGACCGCAGAGGGCGCGCCGGGGACGGGCTCGGAGCCGAACGTCAGATGGAGGGTCTCGCTGGCCTTCGCCGTCAGGATCACAAGAGCACCGCCCGCATAGGAGGAGGCGGGGAAGAGCCGGTTCCCGCACCGGGCGGAGGTCACGGAAGGCGGCACTGTTCCGTTCTTCACGGGCACGTATACGGGTTCCTCGCAGCAGTCCCGGACCGGGGTCACGTCCGCCTCGGAGGCCAGGGCGAAGAGCTCCTTCATATAGGCGAGCCCCCGGACCGCGTCAGCACGGAAGTCGCCGAAGCCGCATTCGATGCTGACCGCGCCGTCGTAGCCGGACCGGATCAGCTCCCGGGCAAAGCGGCGGTTGTAGGTGAGGTCACGGCTGTCCTCCGAGCCGGGAACGGACCGCTTCGGAGCCTCGGCCATGTGGCAGTGGTCCAACAGATCCGCGTATTCCCGCACGCAGGAGAGGTCCGTGCCCTCCTCGGCCATATGGAAGGCGTCGTACAGCAGGCGCACGTCCGGATTGTTTAGGGAGCGGATGATCTCGCCGGCCTCGGGGACGGTTACGAAGATATTGGTCTCGGCCTTCCGCAGGGGCTCGATCACCAGGGTGAGACGGTGGGACTTCGCCAGATGGGCCAGATCCTTCAACAATACCGCCCGTGTCCAGTATAATCCTCCCATGATACTGAAGGTGTCACAGGTCATCAGCGATGGGATCGGCATGGTGGGTACCATCGTGCTCTATGCCATAGCCATAGGGGCGGGTATCGCCATGAAGGACTACATGGCCTTCAACTCATCCTATGCCATGGTGCTGGGAGCCTTTACATCACTGGTGTCCGTGGTCACAGTGTTTGCCAGGATCAAACCGGTGCTTGACATGTCTGCCCCCATTTTGGAGGCCGTGCCTGAGACCGGTGAGATGAAGCAGGTCATCACGGGACTCAGCGG